>CAIJKT010000588.1 GCA_903821255.1 uncultured Lentisphaeria bacterium
AGAAAAACGAAGAAAACAAAAGAAAATCAAGAAAAAACGAAGAAAACTGAAAAAAACGGAAGAAACACCAACAAAAAGCAATTTCGACTCCGGCAAAATTAAATGCTCAAAATCCGGCCAATATTAATGCGCGTTGACATTCTGAAGAGGAATTTGCAGGTTATGCAATTTCTCCCGAACGAGACGGGCCGGCTTAACGATCCCGGCAGCATAGTATAAAATATTCAAAGATTGTTCATTTCATATTTGAAATACTGGCATGCGAAGTATATTTATATTTAAATGAACAAATTTTGAACAATATTAATTTGAGATAATGATGGAACTTGGATTCAAGGCGGATGTGATTTATCAGAAACTGTCTGTGCGGATAATAAATAAGCATTATCCGGCAGGCATGCGCCTGCCTACGGAAGCGGAATTATGTGCCGAATTCAGCGCCAGCCGGAATACCGTGCGGGCAACGCTGGAGAAACTGATTGAGCATGGACTGATTTATAAGATCCGCGGGGCCTGTTACGTCAAAGACATGATTGCGAAAAAGTCCGGCATTGTTTCCGTCATGTATCATGGCGACATGGATATGGTCGTAAAAATCCAGGACATGATTCTCGGCAGGAACAGCTTGATGAGTCTGTTCTCTCAGCGGCAGGAGGGGTGGTCGCCCGAAGTCGAAGCAGTGTTTCTGGAACAGGTTCTGCAGCAGCGGCATCGCGGGTTATTAGCCAGTTGCACTCCGATTCAACCGTATAATGAAAACCTGACGGCAAAACTGGAAAAAGCCGGAATCAGGGTTGTTCACACGGAGCCATACCGTTCCGATAAACTGCCTGCGGAAAATTACCTGATGCCGGACTATTTTCAAGCGGGATATGCCGCCGCTTCGGCGCTGCTGATCGCCGGCTGCCGCAAGCTCGTAATGGCTGCAACCAGGACCGGAGCGCCGTACAGGGTGTTGACACAGGCCGGGTTTGAAGCGGCGATAAAGCAGCATGGAGTTAAGAAGCATTGCCTGATAGAAGTGGAAAACGACTGCAGTGAAATCATTGATGCCGTCAGGCAGGACAGCGGTTCCGCCGGCATCTTCGTGACAGTGCATAAAATTGCACAATCAATCAAGCCTGTAATCAAGCAGAAGAAGCTTGAATGCGGTTTAATCTCCGTGGAACTGAGCGGGGATCATTTCAGCAGCGATGACGCCTTTCTTGATTTCAATCGCACAGGATTGTTTGAACGAGCGCTGGATTTTGTTTTTTCAGATCGCGCTGAACTGAAAGAACTGGCATTGCCGGTAGTGGCAAATGCAGAGAAGATAAAAATTTCAAAATAATAAAAAGGCGGGAAAATGATAGTCAACGGCAGTGACATAATTACCAGGCAGCTTTCGC
Source organism: uncultured Lentisphaeria bacterium (assembly GCA_903821255.1). The sequence goes on from CAIJKT010000588.1 coordinate 1,389, forward strand.
TTGAAAAAGAGACGAAGGTCAATTTTGATAAAAAACATCACACGGTCATTAATCCGGTGCGCTTTACGCCGGAACCGGAAGACAGCCGTCTAAGTCTGGATGGAGAGTGGCTGGTCAAATATTATCCTTTTGAAGAAAAGGCCATAACAGAGTCAACAAAAAAATGGCGGACAGTGCGGCAGCCGGGCAAAGTATTTTATGCCGATCCGGAAGCTGAAAAACAGCCGATTGAAAACTGGAATAGAGTTTCATTAAGCCATATTGACGAAAATGACGGAGCTATTTTGCGCCGAACCATGCAGATCCCGAAAAGCTGGCGCAATAAACGCATTTTTCTGCGTTTCGACGCGGTTTATCCGGCGGGGATATTTTATCTGAACGGCCAAAAACTGGGTGCTCATTATTCGGGTCTTACCCCGGTGGAATTTGAAGTTACCGGCCTGGTTGAAGCAGGCGGGAGCGCGGAGATTGCGGTGCGGTTGATCAGGAAACACAAGTTTGTCAAGATGGATATGCCGCGCCATGCGCTGGAGTTTGCCGGCATGGCCCAGAGCGCGTATTTTTTCGCGGTCGAAAAGTCCTGCATCAAGGAATATCACCTGATGGCCGAACTGGACAAATCGCTTAAGCACGGCATGGTCTCAGGTAAAATTACGCTGGATAATCCAGGTAAAGGGGCGCTGCTGGTCGAGCTTTCACGCTGCGGGGCATCAGTCGCCACTTTCAGCGCTGACACCACCTCAATTCAGGATTGTTATGCCGTATCACTGGAAGTTGAGAATCCGGATTTGTGGAATGATGAATATCCGAACTTGTACGAAGTAAAAATAGTATTTGCCGCCAGCAGGCAGCAACCGCAGCTTTATCGGTATTTCACCGGTTTCCGCCGTCTTGACCTGTCGCCGAAAGGACCGAAACTGAACGGCAGTTTTATCAAGTTCCGCGGCGTCAATCATCTGACATTTCATCCCGAACACGGTCTGCACACGCCGAAAGAGTGGCTGCGGAAGTGTCTGGATTTAATGAAAAAGGCGAATGTCAATGCCATCCGGACACATTTTCTGTCGCCGCCGGCGCTGGCGGAACTGTGTGACGAAATGGGATTTTATCTGCTGCAGGAGCTGCCGGTAGACTGGGGTACCAATTACATTCATGATCCGGAGTGGGTCGGCCCGGCGCTGATGCGCATCGAGGGCGGCATCCGCCGCGACCGTCATCACCCGTCAATCATGGTGTGGAGCGTCGGCAACGAGAACATGCCGGAATCCCAGGCCGTTGCGGCAGACGGCTGGAATCATTTGCGTATCTATGACCGGTTCTGCCATCTGCTGGACCCGAGCCGCCCGACCATGTTCCCGCCGCCGGGACCGGCAAACAAGATCAGGGGGATCTTTGAATTGCGGGTCGGTGAAATTGCCGATATTCATTACAGCTTTGTCCTGCAGAAACAGTTCCGCGATGAAGGCAGGATCGTCAACCCCAACAGCTGGGAAGGCGACATGGTCGAGATTACCCGCGAAGAAGCGCTGAAACGCGGCTGGAGCGGATGCTGGTTCAGTTCCGAATATGGCATTTTCTGTCTGGAACCGGATATGATGAACAGCCCTTACCTGTCGGTAATCGCTGATGAAAAGATTGATCCGCTTTCCGGCAAAAATACGCTGGAAGTATTTTACGACCGGCTGAAAGACGAGTGGGGCAATATGCGGCACGATCCAGCATGTCTCGGCGGGGCATATTTTCCGTGGCTCTGCTGTGGCGTCGGGAAAGACGCCGAAGATAATCCATGGGGCTGGACCAGATGGGGTGAAGATGCCAACTGGGGCGTGGTTACCGCCGATCTTCTGCCGAAACCGCAATTCTGGGCGTTGCGGGTACTGTTCGCACCGGTCTGGTTCCCCGCCCGTGTTTCATGGAAAGCAGGCGACAAATACATAAAGTTTAAAATCTCGAATCAATACAATGCCATCGACCTTTCCGGATGCGTCATCCGCACTCAGCAGAATAGCGGCGGAACCTGGATGTGCATGGTACGGCAGTTCCGCGATGTCAAAGTCTCCTGTGCTCCGGGAAAAACTGTTGAAGTGAAAATCCCGATCTGGTGCGACTCACTGAAAAACGCGCTGGACAAAGGCAATTTCGGCTACTGCCGCATTTCACTGCTCGACCCGAAAGGATTCTGCCCGGTCAAGGCGGATATTCTGATAATTCCCGAGTCCATGCAGCAGAAAGACGACACGGGCATGCCGCTCGGGCCTGATGCAATCCTCTAATTTAAAGGCAATAATTATGACTGCTGCTCAAAAAACCATCACCGCCGCCGCATTATGCGCCATGACCGCCACCGGATTTGCAGGAGATGCGCTTTATTCCTGCCCGGGCAGAATCAGCGACAAAACCACCGGCTGGAAATTCATTCCGTCCGCTAATCCCGGCGGGCAAGCCTATAATCAGGCGGAGGGATATTATCCGGATAAAGGCGGACAGTTGCTCGGCCCGTCAGTTCCAGCCTGTAAAAATGAGTTTGAATTTTACTCGCTCAGTTTCGACGCCCGGACGCCGGAAAATTGTTACTGGGGTGTTTTCTTCAATGACAAAGACGGTAAAATGCTGGTACCGGACATCTATTCCACAGTATATGCCAGTAAAGAAAAACAGCATTACGAACAGGTGATTTACGGACGCGAAAAAGCTGCCGGAATACAGCCTTTTCTGCAGTCGGTAAAGGGCATTGAAGTCTGGGATATGCAATTAAAACCGATTCCGGCAGAAGCCGCCGCAAAATGGTGCGACCGGCTTTATCAAACACTGCCGCCATTGTCCTGTACCGCCCCGGCAGACCGGCTCAAACTGCTGCCCAAGACTGTTGATGCGATGAAAACAGGCAGGCCGTGGCGGGTGGTGATGCTTGGCGACAGTATTATCAATGACACATTCAATTCCAATTTCCAGTCGCTCCTGACGCGGCTTTATCCGAAAGCCGATATGAAGTTTATCTGTTCGGTGCGCGGCTCCACCGGCTGCTGGTATTATCAGGAGCCGGAACATTTCAAGAGTTATGTGTCCGGTCTCAACCCCGATCTGCTGATCATCGGCGGGATTTCGCAAAAAGATGATATTGCAGCGATCCGTAAAGTCATTGAGATGACCAGGCAGCAAATCGGCTGCGAGATCTTATTGATGTCCGGCCCGCTGGGCAACGACTGGCGCAAACACGATGAGAAGAAACCGGATGCCGCTCTTCCTGTTCAGACATGGACGCCGAACCCTTTTGTGGAGAAGCAGCGGCAACTGGCCGAAGAACTGCATGTCGAATTTCTGGACACTGCCACGGCATGGCATAATTATCTGGGCCGGTCCGGCAAGCCATGGCAGTGGTTCCAGCGCGACGCAGTACATGGCGATGACCGCGGCAAACAGATTGTCGGACGTATTGTTGAAGCGTATTTCAAACCATAAGGATTTACTATCATGAGCAACCGGCAGGAACTTGCAGACGCGATTAATCACCGGAAACCGGCGAGGATTCCCTATACCATTGAATGCACCAGGGAAACCAGCGGGAGACTCCGGCAATATCTCGGATTGGCGGTGGATTCCGATCTGGGCAAATATTTTGAGTGCAATCGTTTCGACTCACTATGGAGTGGTATCGGCAAGGGTTTCAGCCTTCCTGAGCGGATGGAACGGCTGAAACCGGCCAGGCCCGATGTCAGGGTGGATATATGGGGTATAAAAAGAGAACAAGTCCAGGCCGGCGACGCCCGCTACTGGGAGATTTCCGAATCCCCGCTGGCTGAATGCGCGACCGTGGCCGATATCGAAAATTATGACTGGCCGGTAATTGATGATATCATATTTCCCGAATTGCCTGCCGGATTCGACCTTGTTGAATGGAAGCAGGATAAATTCGTAATGGACATGAGTTATATCTGTCCGTTCGGCGTACCCTGGGCTATGCGCGGGATGGAAAACCTGATGATGGATTTATATCTGAATCCTGAAATGGTCGAGGCAATTGTCCGCAAAGTCGAAGAATATACGCTGGCCTGTCTGGAAGCTGTCTTGAAAAAATATCCGGGAGCCATTGATATGGTCGGCTGCGGCGACGACTACGGTACGCAAAACGGCTTGCTGATCGCGCCGGATGCGATTCAAAAATTCTTTATGCCCAGCCTGAAACGGCATTATGAACTGGCCGCCAAATATGGTGTCGGCGGTTATCATCACTGCTGCGGAGCGATTTTTGAAATCATTCCGATGCTGATTGATGCCGGAGTGCAGGTCTTGAACCCGGTTCAGACTTCCGCGAAAGGCATGTCTCCGGTTGAACTTAAAAAAGAGTTCGGCAAAGACCTCTGTTTTCATGGCGGCATCGACACACAGGAAACACTGGTGACCGGAACGCCGGATGATGTGCGCGCTGAAGTCCGCTCGCGCATTGACGTGCTGGGGCCGGAAGGCTATATCCTCGGCCCTTCGCATGTACTTCAGGCCGATGTCGATCCGGCAAACATTGTCGCGCTCTTTGAAGAAGCAAAAAGTTATGGTGCAAGATAAGCAACAGCACTATTTGTCCTTCATGACTTTAACTTGTCTTTGGAAGGATGCCGGCGAAAACCTCTCATTTTTCCTGAACACGGCGGCTTGGCGGTTGATTTTTGTAGTATCTTTAAGGTTGATCGTTCAGCCCTTTTACCAGGGAGGAGTTAATCAATTCAAATGCAATGCAGGAGGAGATCGGAGCATTAGTCCAGCCGGTATAGATGCTGTTGGCCCCGCCTTCGTAGCAGTCGCCGCCGCCCCAGACTCCCGCTTTTAAATCATACATGCCGCGCCAGCAGCCATGAACATGTGATTCCGGGGATTTATCCTGAATTTTCAGCAGCAGTTCTAAAAGTTTAACGAATGCCGTCCGGAAGGTCTTGCCGCCGCAGACTGCATGAAGATTCTGGAAACCCAGCAATGCCCAGTTGATAGTGTAGATAGTGTCCGCCAGATGCTGTCCGGTCGGCGCTTCGTCATGTTCCGCCGGAATATTGCCCGTCGCCGGATCCATCCGGCTGATCAATTTGTCGCCGAAGAATTCCGCCAGCCGTTTGAATTTTTCATCCTTGAAAGCGGAATAACAAAAGACCGACCCGATTATGCCATATGCCAGTTCGCTGGCAATAAAAGTCTCTTTATTTTTATCCAGGTGCGCATGATAACGGTCTGCAACTGCGCGGTATTCCGCCTTTGGCGATATCATATGGGCTTTGGCCAAAGCCATGCAGACCAGCGCCCCCCAATGCGGCAGCTTGAGATATCCGCACCAGGTCGTCTGAAAGCCGTCCGGGAACTCGAAATGAGTTTTAAAGGTTTCCGCAATGCTCTCCGCCAGCGTCAGCGCCCATTTCCGCAATTGATATTTATTATCCAGCTCCGGATATTTTTCACTTATCAGCAATGGAATGATGCAGTTCCAACTGTTATCATCAAACCAGATCGTTTTTTTGACGTGCGACCAGTACCATGTTCCGCGCATATTTTCCTCTTCCGGAAAGCGGTTCAGCATCCCGCTGCGGCAATAAAGGAAGTCCAGAATATTGACAGCGGTTTCGTGATATTTCTTTGATTTAAACACTTCCGAAGCCAGCAGAAACAGCAGTGCCGTCTCAAAATTACAGTCAGCGCGGCGCGGCTCGATGACGCTGTGTTCCGCAAATTCCGTCCAGGCCGGAAACGATTTGTATATTTTATCCATTGAACTGTTACCCTGCAGGACAATTCGTTCGGCGACTCCCCATAATCCGTTGGCCGGAATCATTACCCCTGAATTCTCGAACCACCGCAGATTGGCGCGCAGCGCATCTTTCAACTCTTTTTTACAATACATAACTAATCTTCCTGATTTTTAATATTTAAACTGGTGTCCGGAAAGTCATTCCGCAACCGTACTAAAGTGCTTTAGTAAAATAATACAGGCAATTCCTGTTTTTTGCAACATTGATTTCATAATTTTTCCCGAATTTGCGTTTAAGGAGCCGTTATTCAGGGACTTACTATTTTTCCAGGCGCAGTCTGGCGAACTCTTCGCAGAGGTGGAAGTTGGCATTGGACAGTTGCGGACAGGCGCTGAGTTCCGGCTTCCGGAAGTACACGGAATAATTATAGCGGGCCAGCAGTATCGTCCAGTTGGCGGAATTATCAAATTTTGCGCCCAGTGCGGTCAATTCTTTGATCGGAATGGCGACCTCGATGCTCCAGCCTTTGTCCCGGTCATGCCGGTTGTTCAGCGTACCGTCCACTACCGCGGCAACATTCAAATCTCTGGGCAGATAGCTTAAACAATCCGAATACATCGTCCGTCCGCGGCCGGGAAAGAAAAACCAGGTCTTTTTATTGTTCGGAGTCCCGTAAATCTCCCAATAGTAGCTTTGGCCTGCCGGTTTGAGAAAAACTTCAATCAGGTCTCCGGTCTTGTACAGATGGGTCTGATCCTCCGTGCCCTCATTCATGACATCGGAATCTTCCAGCTCTGCGCCGACATAAAGATAATTATCGTTCCACAGCAGCTTTACCGTTCCCTGCTCGCGAAGAAAACTGCCAAGTTTTTTCTGCACGCTTTCCGGCATCCTGGAGAATGATTTTAACGGCAGCACAAGAGAATATGCCGGCGCCGCCGCCCAGGCCTTTTCGTCCAGCCTGCCATCCATCGTGATTGGTTCTGCTGTATATTTTGCGATTATTTCCGGCGCCGCCGCATTGGAGCCGGAAGCGCCGGCTGTTGCGGTGAGCGCTGGCATGGAAGCGAACGCGGCGGCAAAAACCGCCGCTATGAATGCGCTGTTCATTATTTCCCGATAACAATCATGGCTGACTCCAAGAATCGTTATTTCTTCACAGTTCCATCGTCGCTATTGTCAATCCTTTCCGCCTTGAGGTCGTGGAACAGCCGGAAGGCATCACGTACTCCGCCGCAGAAAATCCAGGCGGTGCAGACAGTTCCAAGTATCAGGCTGAACCACCAGAGCTTGAACCACCAGAACCATGACCAGGATTCATCGGAAACTTTGTAAAAGATGTTGATTACAGTGCCGACAACGAATATACCCCACCACGCCATAGTCCACCAGAACGTGGCCCAGAACAGAAAGCGTTCAAACCGGGAAAATTCTCTGGACACCCCGATAAGTTCGCCGAACGTTTTGCGTTTAACTTTCAGCGCGTCTTTGGCTTCAACCGTGTCATCCTTGATGGCATATTTGCCGCAATGCAGCATTTTGTCCATGTCAAACACACGTTTAGGGCCGAGCAATGATACCAGGACATAGCTCAAAGAAGCCGTCAGCATGGCATAAAAATAAATTTCCTGTCCATTCAAAGGAAAGTTCGTCTTATGTGAAATAACCCATTGCCAGTCCGGCCAGAATTTCAGCAGGATCGGTGCCATGTTAGTTGCCCAGTAGGTCTGGACCAGGATGCCGCCAAACGCCATTACCGTACCGAGAATCAATGCTGTCCAGGCCGCTTCGGTGGTGCCGCGTTTCCAGTACAGGCCGCCGATAATCACCGCGCCGGCGCCGCCAAGGTAAATCGCGCCGGTTAAAGCGAAAAACATTAAAATAAAATCTTTCAATGGGAACAGCATGCTGAAGACGAATCCGAACAACGCAACGCCGAAAATCGATACCCGCAACCAAAGCAAATGCCGCTTGGGTTCAAGCGGCTTGTTGCGGATCGGCAGCAGCACGTCCTGCCCGAAAATCGGTCCCCATGAATGCAGGGAGCTGGTGTCGCAACTGCTGGCGCAAGCCACGATAACCGCGGCAAACAACCCCATCATTCCCACCGGCAGGACATTGGC
>CAIJKT010000589.1 GCA_903821255.1 uncultured Lentisphaeria bacterium
AGGCTGACGCCATTATTCATGAATGTGAAAAACACGGAGTTGTGCTTTCCGCGGTGTTTCAGTCCCGTTTCGCCAGAACCATCCAGTTGCTCAAAAAGACTGTTGACGAAGGCCGCTTCGGCAAAATCGTCCTGGTCAGCACCCAGGTCAAATGGTTCCGTTCGCAGGAATACTATGACAGCGCCACCTGGCGCGGCACCTGGGCGCTGGACGGTGGCGGCGCGCTGATGAACCAGTCAATCCATACCATTGATCTGCTGCTGTACATCAACGGCGACCCCGAAGAAGTTTTTGCTTATACCGGAACTTTGACCCATGACCGGATCGAAGTCGAAGACAATGCCTGCGCCGTGGTCAAATACAAAAACGGCTCAATGGGGGTGATCGAAGCCAGCACTTCCTGCGCACCGGGTTTTCCGCGCCGGATCGAAGTCTCCGGTTCAAAAGGCACGGCGGTGGTGGAGGACGACCTGATTGTCCGCTGGCAGTTTGTTGATGAGCACCCGGAAGACGAGGAAATCAGGCTGAACGGCGCAATTTCCGAAGGCATGAAAGGCGGTTCCGGCGACCCGATGTCAGGAGTCAGCCATGAAGGCCACCGGCGTCAGCTTGCCGACATGGTCGATGCCATCCTGGCGCGGAAAGAACCGCAGTTGTCGGGACGCGAAGGCCGCCGCGCTGTTCAACTGATCTGCGGAATCTATGAATCCGCCCGCACCGGAAAACCGGTTAAGTTTTAGTCTCGCGGTCTTATCTGTCTGCAATCCGAAGACACCGGCTTTTGCCGGTGTTTTCTTTTATTGTGTCTTTCATTTACCAATAAAGTTTGCCGGAAAGCTTTTATAGGGCTATATTGATAGTGCTATCTTTTAAACAATATTTACAGGGGGGTGCATAATGGCGCTTAAATTCGCTTTTGCCGGTTTCCGGCACGGACATATTTTCAGTTTGCTGAACAGATTGAAAGAAACTTCAGGATGTGAGATCGTTGCCGCTTGCGAAGAGGATGCTGCCACGCGTGAAGCAATGGTGAAAAATCCTGATGTCAAGATTACTCACACCAGCATTGACAAGATGATCAGCGATTCCGGCTGCGACGTCGTTGCCGTCGGCGATTATTACGGCAAACGCGGCTCGATCGCCATCAAGGCGCTGACTGCCGGCAAACATGTGATTTCCGACAAGCCGTTATGCACCAGCATTGACGAACTCGACCAGATAGAGAAACTGGCGAAGAAAAGTAAACTTAAAATCGGGTGCATGCTCGATCTGCGGCAGCAGCCCAATATGGTCGGGGTCAGAAACCTCGTCCAGCGCGGGATGCTCGGCAATATTCACGGCATCAGTTTCGGCGGACAGCATCCGCTGCTGTCCGGATCGCGTCCGGCATGGTATTTTGAGAAAACCAAGCACGGCGGAACGATCAATGATATCGCCGTCCACGGAATTGACATCATTGAATGGATCACCGGCATGGAAGTCACCCATCTCAATGCAGCGCGCTGCTGGAATGCTTTTGCCAAGGACTATCCGCATTTTGAAGATGCCGGACAGTTCATGCTGTCGATGGAAAACGGCTGCGGCATTCTGGGCGATGTTTCATATTTCGCCCCGGACTCCTGCGGATACTCCACTCCCTTTTACTGGGAATTCAAATTCTGGGGCACCAAGGGCGTTGTTTGCGTCAATATTGTTGATAACACATTCAAGGTGGCATTCGCCGGGGATAAAGGCGTCAGCATCATGGCTCCGCCGGCTAATCTCGGCCCTGACTATCTGGCAATGTTTATGGACGAAATCTCCGGCAAAGCCGGGGCGCTCAACACCCAGTCGATTATCGCGGTATCCAGAAAAACCTTGAGAATACAGCAGGCCGCCGACAGAAAAATCAGCGGCATGAAACTGTAGTTCCAGGATTTCTACAGCGATTCGATAAATTTCAGGATGTCGGCGAAAGCTTCTTTCTGCTGCCGTCTGGTCAGATCATAAAAGAAGCCGTGTTCGGCGCTGGTGTAAACTTTGCATTCGCAGCGCCGTCCCAGCTTCTCCATCTTTGCCTTGAACTCTAGAATGTACCGCAGCGGGAACATGTGCTCGTCTTCGGCGTGCAGATGAAATACCGGACAACTGTCGGCATTGACATAGTTCATGGGCGCGGCTTGCCGGTAAAGCTCCGGATTTTCTGAATAACCAACTCCGATCACCTTCTCCATGCTGTACCAGATTCCCGGAAAAATGTCTTCCCACGGCTCGAACAATACCGGCGTCGCCTGCATGGCAGACCCGACCGGCCGGACCCACTCGTTGTTGAGTTTTCTGCCGTTGTATTCCAGTTGCTCCCCGCACTGGCCCGGTTCGGCCAGGCTTACCAGCGCCGTCAGATGCGCTCCCGCCGACCCGCCGTAGGTGAAAATCTTCAGCGGACGGTTTAATTCTTTCAGTTTACTGGTAAAAATATCGTAGGCATGGCGCAGGTCGGTAAGCTGTTCCCGCAGATGGATGCTGTCATTGTTCAGCCGGTAATCCGTGGAGGCGCAGATATAGCCTTCGGCATTGAATCCGCGCATGATTTTATGGTAGCAGTCACGGGCGCCGGCCGCCCAGCCGCCGCCGTGAATGAAAAACAGCGCAACCTCGCGCGTGACCTTTTCCGGCATGAAAATATCCATCACCCGGCCGGTCTGGATCGGGTTGTCGAAATAAATTGATTCGTATGAGAAACTCATGATGTCCCTTTCTGTATTAGTTTTTTTGTTCATCCGGTAAACATATATTGTTTATGCCGCCGAATCAAATCAGACATTTCAAAACATTTAATCTAATTCCGTAAAAAACTTCGCACTCCGCCGGACGGAACGGCGGGTTCCAGCAGATTTGAAATTGCTGAGAAATTATATAAACAGGCTTGAAAATCATTTTAACGTATGTTATAATAGATGAAGATGCGATAAACGTAAAAACGAAGGATATTTATTATGAAAATCGGATTGCCTGCGGAAATTAAGAAGGAAGAGTATCGGGTGGGATTAACTCCGGCCAGCGCCGGCGAATACGTCAATTGCGGACACTCCGTGACGGTGGAAAGCGGGGCGGGGCAGGGCTCCGGGTTCTCCGATGCTGAATATCAGCAGCACGGCTGCACCATCGCCGCCAGCCGCCGCCAGTTGTTTGACGGCGCGGAGATGATCGTCAAGGTCAAGGAACCGCTGCCGGAGGAATATGACTTGTTTCATGAAGGACAGATATTGTACACCTATCTGCATCTGGCCGCGGACAGAGTATTGACTCAGGCCATGCTTGACCGGAAAATCTACGGCGTGGCTTATGAAACGCTGACAGAACATGACGGTTCGCTGCCGCTGCTGATTCCGATGTCGCAGATCGCCGGACGCATGGCGGTGCAGGAAGGCGCGAAATATCTCGAAAAAACTTTCGGCGGCAGAGGCATTATTCTCGGCGGCGTTCCCGGCATCAAGAAAGGCAAAGTGCTGATTCTCGGCGGCGGCATCGCCGGAACCAACGCCTGCAGGATCGCCATCGGCATGGGCGCGGACGTGACCATCATGGACATCTCGGCCAAACGGCTTTCCGAGCTGGAGAACATTTTCGACAACTCCGTAAAAACGCTCTATTCCAATTCCTACAATATTGATGAAATGATCCGGGAGGCCGACCTGGTGATCGGCGCGGTGCTGATTCCCGGCGCCACCGCCCCGAAACTGGTCAAACGCGAAGATCTGAAAAAGATGAAGCACGGCGCGGTGATGGTGGATATCGCCATTGACCAGGGCGGTTGTTTTGAAACCTCCAGGCCGACTTATCACTCCGATCCGATTTTTATTATTGACGGCATCGTTCATTATTGCGTCGCCAACATGCCGGGCGCTGTCGGGATCAGTTCCACCAGCGCACTGACCAGCGTCACCAACCGATACGGCCTGATGATTGCCAATGAAGGCATTGAAAGCGCCATCGGCAAACATCAGACGATCCGCACCGGATTGAACTGCATGTTGGGAAAATTAACCAATAAAG
>CAIJKT010000590.1 GCA_903821255.1 uncultured Lentisphaeria bacterium
AATTCCGTGATAATGACAAAAACCCAAAGAGCAACACGCTGCCGCATGTCCATGCCCCGCCGCCCGGGACCACCATTCCACCGCTTTGGCATAATCTTTCGCTACAACAATTCCGTAGTAGTGAAAATAGCCCAATTGATATTCGCTTTCAGCGTTACCTCTTTCGGCAGATCTCATATACCACTTAACCGCCGTCTCAAGATTTTTTTCGACGCCGCAGCCCGTTGCGTAGCAGTGGGCCAGTTTGCAGACTGCGACAGGATCACCATTTCTAGAGGCAAGCATGTATCCATCTGCAGCGTTGGTTTCCTCGAACATTTGCCCTCGAATATCGCGACCGCATGAACTGCAGCAGTCTGAGATTTCTTCGAAAGTAGCTTTACACTTTAAACATTTCATTTTTGATACTCCTTATTTTTGTATCATGAAATTTTCTTTTTGCAGGTTCCTCTGCGATTCTTTGGATACCTAATAACCGTTACGGGACTCCGCCCCCCGTCTTCTAATGCCGCCACTTCTACTAAAGAGGTCGCAGACTGCTATAGATACTGTTATTTATTGTCGATCCAACCTCCATTGTTTTGTTATTCACCTTAATGTCTGCAAAGTTATATTTCTCTAAAATTCTTTCCTATCACCCCTTCGGCGCCGAGCGCCAGCCCGCTGATCCATGCTGGCGCAGTACTCCATTCGCGGACCATCACCTCTCTGCATTTATCCGCATCAAACTCTTTAACCAGGCAGATTGCTTCGTCATGGATGTGGCCGACGACTGGATAACCGGCGGTTTCCAGCCTGTAAATTACGTCAACGAGAATATCTCTGCCGATTGCCTGAATGATGTTTTCAGTTAGCTTGCCCCCGTAAAGTTTTACATTGTTGGCATAGGTAATATCCGGTTTATAAGACTCGAATGATTGCGGTTCGCCGTTATCGTCTGTATATTCGATTATCTTTTTTCTGGGTTCGGAAATAATGACATCCGGATAGACCAGTTTTCTACCGGAGGGCAGCCTGATATAGACGGTGGTGCCATCGGAAAACATGTTGATGCTTTCAGTCAGAGAAACATTTTGGCCTTGGACGGCAGAAATAAAGCAATCTTCGCACTTCTGCCAGAAATGCTTAATCTGTGCATACTTCGTCCGGTAGGCGGACACGATCTTGCGGCAGATGTTGTCTGTCAGGATGCCACAGTCAAAAAGATTTTTACCGTCAGGCGATTCTTTCAGGGAAGCGATAAACCGCTCTGGACCCATGCTGTAGCCAAGTCCGAGGATTGCTGTTTTACCGACATTTCTAAGTGAATTCATGCGCAAAGCTTCTGGTGTGGCACCCTCGGTCTTCACCACTGTTTCTCTAAATATTCCGCTGGCAAACTCGCTGTAAACATCTTTTTTAGCGGCAAACTCGGCATGGAGATCCATCTGCCCGGCAATATAAGCAAGGATACGAGCTTCAATCTGGCAGGCATCACAGCCAACGAGCACATAACCCACCGGCGCCGTAATCGCTTTCCTGGTTCCTTCGGCGGCAAGTTTGCATATTATTGAAGACGCTTTGCCCGGATCAGCCATGTTCTGGATATTGAATCCGTTGCCGCCGGCAAACCTGCCGGGCCCGGCTTTATGGTATTCCAACAGCGCCGGAAATAGCCACCCAGTCAGGGCTGCCGAGGAAATCAGGTATTCAAGTTTACTTTTGATATTGGGAATGGATGTCAACAGAATTCTAAGACCGGCCAGCTTTTTCACCTGCGGGGCAGAATCGTGCATAAGCTCCTGCATCGCCTCATCATCACTCGATATCGCCGGGATTGGACTTTTTTTCCCTTGCTTCATGGGGACTGTTCTGCCGGTCGCAGCAAGCGCTGCGGCAAGAAGTTTTACGAAGGCACTGTCCTTGGATATCTGCGCCTGGTTGTATCCAGCGGATGCCAGTTCGATATTCAAATGATTATTGACCTCGCTCAGTGTATTCCGGGCTATCCCGGCATCGACTGAAAACGGTCTGGTCAGAAACATCTTGATCGTATGCTCCATGATCCAGAATTCAATTTCAGGCTCAACCATGGGAATCATGATGGCTGCAAGCTGTGCGGTAATTTCGACATCGTTAATCGCATATGCTGATAATTCCGTAAATTGATCTGGTGTTGGATTTTCTACTCCGCACATAAACGTCAAGTCGCCTTTGGCCGGAAGTTCATATCGTTTCGCCAGGTCGCGCAGACTACCAGGCTGGGCCGGGTTATGAAGAAGTCTTGCGCAGAGCATCGTATCAATTATATTTTCAGGAATGATGTTGAACTTAGCTTTTAAGATGTAGGCATCGAACGCGGCATTATGCATTACAGTGCAGACACCTTCAAGATTTTTGCCATAAG
>CAIJKT010000591.1 GCA_903821255.1 uncultured Lentisphaeria bacterium
CAGCAGTTCCCAGGTCACCGGATGGATTTGCCCTCCGGTCTGGTCGGCGAAAACCGCAACTCCGCGCCACAGGGATTTATCGACACCTGGACGGGCGTCCTCAACGTATTCAAAAACGCCTTGCGGACCATTTTTAATGCACAAACGGCACATTCTGCAACCTGAGTTTATGGACAGGATGCCGTCTGCAAACTCAATAGCGTCAAAGGGGCATAAAGCGGCAAGGCTTTGCGGGTCTTGAGCCTTAGCCTGATGTATGACAATTTGCGGCATATTTTACCTCGCCTGCTGTAGAAATTTTTTATCTTTGAGCATCTGGAACAGTCTGGCGGCGAGGTCGCCGGAACTGCCTTTCCACATATCCCGTCCGGAATGGGACTCAGGCGGAAAAATCCGTTTGACTTGAGTCGGCGAGCCATTCAGTCCGTAGTGCATTTCATTCCGGTCATCCAGGTCTTTCAGTCCCAGCCATTCGATCTTGCGGTCCGCGGTAGCCAGCTTCAATTTGAACGACGGCAGGCGCGGTTCGAAAATACCTTTCTCGACCGTGATCAGGCAGGGAAATTGAATGGCGGCAGTCTCAATATGCATCGGCAGATCAAGATCGACCGTGATGGATTTGTCCTCGACTTTCAACACCCGGCAGACGCTGGTAACATGGGGGATGCCCAGAAACTCGGCAAGTTCGGCCCCGACCTGGGCCGTATCGCCGTCGGTGGTCTGTTTGCCGCAGATGATCAGGTCATAATTCCCGGCTTTCCGGATGCCTTGTGAAAGCGTATATGAAGTTGCCAGCACATCCGCGCCGCCGAATTTACGGTCGGAAAGGATGATTCCGCGGTCAACCCCCATCATGAACGCCTCACGGACAATCGCTTCACATTGCGGCGGCCCCATAGTAATGACATCGACCTCAGCGCCATAATCATGTTTGAAGCGCAGCGCTGTTTCCATCGCGTAAAGGTCGTAGGGGTTCATCTTGGATTCAACCCCGTCACGCTTCAATACGCCGGTTTTCTCGTCAATTTCAACCTGAGCGGTGCCTGGCACCTGTTTGATACATACAGCTATTCTCATTTTTTTCCCGTAAACGATTATTTAACTTGACTTGATATTATCAACAATGACCGAGACGCCGTCAGGGATCACCGCAACCCTGGCGGCGGAACCGGCCAGTTCAAAAGCGCGCAGCATGGCCAGTTCCAGCGTAAATGCATGTTCCATGTGCATCGCCATGATGATGCCGGGATCGCAGTCCGCAGTGACTATGATGACCTTATTGCGGGCCAGAATACGGGCCAGTATCTGAAATTCCCATTGATCGGGAACCGTTTCATCCATCGGCACACCGGCAACCCGCTTGAGAATCTGCATGGGGCAGGCTGCATCCGCCATATTCTCATAGAACGATTCACCGCCGTGACCGTCGGTACACGCGGCAACCATGACAATGACGCCGCCGGGACGGCAGACCGCCTCGCCAGCAGTCATGCCTTTTACCGCCTGATAAATATTCTGGTCGAGCGGGTAACCGCCGTTGCCGGTAACAACTATATCCGCCACCTCGGGAACCGTTACTTTGCACGACTCCGCAAGAAAGCGGCAGCCGGCTTCGTGCGCTTTGACGGGATGACCGGCAAAGGTACTGATGATGCGTTTATCATGGTCCAGCACCACGTTGACAATAAATGCCAGTCCGGCTTTTCCGGCGGCAAACAGCATGTCGCGATGAATCGGGTTGTTTTCAAGATTTCCGGTTCGTGCGAAAGGGCTCTGGATGAATTCTGAACAGTGGTTGGCCAGTACGGTCTCCGCGGAGGCGATGCCGGGCAGCACACTTTTGCGCCCGCCGGAGAAACCGGCAAAGAAATGCGGTTCAATGAAGCCTTCCGCGACCAGCAGATCGCATTCCAGCGCCAGACGGTTGAGGATAAGTTCGCCGCCGGACGGCAGCCTTCCCAGACTGACAAGACTTGAGTGGTCGCGGGAGTCGTGAACCACAATCTTTTCTTCAGACACGATCTTTTCCCCGTATTTTTCAAGCAGTTCGGCATGGGTAGTCGCACGGTGAAAACCGGTGGCTACCAGAATGGTGATGTCCATATCAGGGGCGCCGCGGCGAAGGCGTTCAAGTATTTGCGGCATGATAATCCGGCTGGGTACGGGCCGGGTATGATCGCTGGAGATCACGACTGCCGACTTCCTGCCGGAAGCCAAAACTTCAAGGCACGGCGAGTCAACCGGCGAATCCAGCGCGGCAGAGACATTTTCTGCCTGACTGCCTTCAGCGCCGGGCAGAATGGAGTCAAATACGCCAATTAAGTTCTTATCCGGAATCACCGCTTCCAGATGAGTGCGACCGTAAGGTATTTTAATTTTACTCAAAACAGCTCCATTTGGTATACTGGTACTACCAGTTGCTATAAATATAAGATCATTTCCGTAAATTGTCAAGTATGAAATCGAAATGACGCCTGACTGCGATGACGGCGGCTTCAACATTTTTGCTGACAATCGCATCACAAAGATCCTGATGAAGTCTCAGCAGCGTCTGATTGTTGCTGAGAGAGGTCAGAATATACTTCCTGCCGTCCCTGACCGCCTGTTCGACAATTCGAGAAATGGCATGCAGAAAGCCGGACAGCAGCGAGTTGCCGGAAATTTCCGCAATCAGCAGATGAAACTGTTTGTCAAGCTCAATACAGCGGGCTTCATTGTCTGTCTTTTTAAGTTCATCTATCATGCAGGACATTTTTTCAGCTTCCGGTCTGGTTATCCGCTGCGCGGCCAGAGACGCGGCTTCAATTTCCAGTGAACGGCGCAATTCGAGCAGATCCGTAAACTTGCCGCTGTTAAGTTTGAACATAATTGAAAGCGGTTCGCAAAGACAGTCACTGCTTCCTGTTGCGATAAAGTTTCCGCCGCCCTGCCGCGATTCAACAATGCCGAGAATCTCCAGCGTCCGGATCGCCTCGCGAACCGAATTCCGGCTGACGGCAAACTGTTCAGCCATCGTTCGTTCGGACGGCATCCGGTCGCCGCTTTTAAGCCGTCCATCAAGAATCATTTCCTGAATCTGTTCAACTACATGCTGGTAGATGCGTTTATTTTGTACCGGTATGAACATGTCATATCCCTCAGTTGTTATGCCAGCAGGCACCATTTGCCGCGGAATGCAGCCATGCTTCCAGTGCGACGGCCTCGGGGGCGCCTTCTTCAGGCGCCCATGCGGCAAAATCATTGCCCGGCGGACGGCTGTACGGACCGGGCTTCGTTTCAATGAAGACGGTTCCCGGTTCCAGCGAGATAAAACTGTGCCAGGTATCGGCGGACATTTCCACCGCGCAAGTCCCGGAGCCTGCTTTGAGCGTGATCCGCTTTTCAATCCGTCCCGATTCGTCATAAATTATTACCGCCACCGATCCGCGCAGCATAATAAACAGCTCCCACTTGTTGCAGTCCAGATGCCGGTGCGGCCTGACATACGTGCCCGGTTCGGCGGCAATACAGAGCCGGTGAATGCTCTCCTCCAGCGAAGCATGAAAATTATGATGCGATCTTTTCCGCGGCGACTCGACGGCTGAAGCAGTTAATGAATCCATTAATGCCGTATCAACGATTTTAAGCATCTTAAATTGTTCTTTCATGATTTCTTGTTCCAGTTCTTGTTATAAAATAGCGTCAATCGTATAAAAATGAATAATAAAAGCGTTTTTTTTTGCCGGAAATCGTAAAGTTGTTGAAAAATATCCTATAAAACTATATAATATAAAGTATGAATTGGAGATGATTTTAGATAAACATCTGAAATTTTTAACTGTAAAATGATAATTTGACGTTTTTGCAATATCCTGAAACCATTGCATAACCGGCAGAATTAGAGTAATTTGCGTATTTAGTGAGGGGAGAAAACCAAAATGGCTACGCTTTTTGAAGAGAATAAACTGGCGGGGATTACGCTTCGAAACCGCTTTGTCAGGTCCGCCACATTTGAAGGAATGGGCTCTGACAGCGGTCTGGTAAAACCGGCGCTGACCGGAAAAATGCGTGAACTGGCGGAAGGCGGCGTAGGACTTATCATCACCGGACATACCTATTTTTCAATAGAAGGCAAAGCTTCCTCCGGCAAAGTTGCGGTTGACCGCGACGAGTGCATCACAGGGCTCGCGAAAATGGCCGCCGCAGTACATACGAGCGGCGGGAAGATCGTACTGCAACTGGGGCACGCCGGTGCGCTGGCCAATATCGCGTGCACCGGACAGGAGCCCATCGGCCCGTCGGCGATTGCCGGAAAAGAAGGGACCCCGCTTTGCCGCGACATGAATCAGAAAGACCTTGAGCCTGTTATTGAAAATATCGCCGACGGAGCCAGAAGAGCAAAAAAAGCCGGTTTTGACGGCGTCCAGA
>CAIJKT010000592.1 GCA_903821255.1 uncultured Lentisphaeria bacterium
CGGGTAATGTTTCAGGTATTCCGTGAACTCGTCCCAGTTCATTTCCCCTTTCTGACTGCGCCTGTTGAGCCATTTATGCACCTGTTTGGTAGTCATCCGGTAATACTCCGCTATCTTGGCGGAGTTTCCGCTGACGCCGTAATACTGGAACTTCGCAGCGAGAGTATTCCACCATTCTTTTGCTTTAAACTGGTTCCTTACCTCTTTCAGCCAGTCCTTCATGGCTTCGCATTTCGCGGTATTGGGTTTGAGGTTCTGCTTTCCGGCAGTTTCCTTTTCACAAAAGTTATATTCCGGCTCTTTGCCGGGTGTGTCTCCAGCCAGCCGTTACCAGACAGTTCTGCCAAATAAAGAAGATTTAAAACGCTTGTTGACCGATAAGGATGAAGCATGATTAGATTAATTGATAGTGGAACCTGAAAAATGTATGGCGGTATCGACGCTAACCTAAACGGCGATTTATTAATGGTTGCAAATAAGACGATTTCACATATAGTAAAGCCGGGTTGAAAGAAGGGGAGTTAGATGAAAAAAACAATGCTCAAAAATTGCACATTCCTTTCACTAAACAATTACAGGAAAGCGATGAGTCATTATTCAACAACACAAGAGTTAAAATCGGACACCGATAACGAAGACTTAGTTACTGATTCGGCGGAAAAGACACATGGCCCGCAAATACGGCCCTGGGTTCGATTCTGGGCGCGAATGATAGATTACGGCATTTTCGGTTTACTGGCTGGCGTTGTCTTGGGCTTTGCCTATCCGACAATACTGGATTGTTCCAGCATAAATTTGACATTACTGCTGTTGACGGCTTATATCTTTTTTGAATCAATCATGCTTGCTTCGTGCGGCTCTACGCCGGGGAAAGCGCTTTTAAGGATAAAGATACGGCAGAATGACGGCACAAAAATTAATTATTCCAATGCTTTTATCCGATCAGTTCGTGTTTGGTGGCGGGGAGAAGGCCTTGGCATTCCGTTTATTTCGCTTATAACTAATATACTTGCATACAAGAGTCTTAAAAAAAACGGAAGAACGGCTTGGGACAGGGAAGGGAAATTAATCGTTTTGCACCGTCCCATTGGACTGTGGAGAATATTTGCGACTGTTATTCTATTGACAGGACTGTATTTATATGGAGCAATACAGTTCTGCCTGCCGTTCTTTTTCGGGAATTCCATAGTAAAAGTTCTTTACATCCGAAATGCGGCAGCGCATGGGAATGCTAACGCGCAACTTGAATTAGGTACCTGCTATGCAAAAGGATATATGACTGAAATCATTCAGGAAAAAAGGTATCATAAACCTGCGGTACTGCCATGGAGCTTGCCTATTCAGAACAATTTATGGTCGTGTTATCCAGGCGTAGCTCAAGATCCGGCAGAAACCGCAAAGTGGTTTAAGAAAGCAGCAGAACAAGGGCTCGCGGAAGCTCAATGTAAACTGGCTAATTGTTATGCCCGTGGTTATGGAATGGCAGAGGATAAAACAGAAGCGAGAGAATGGTGGCGCAAAGCAGCAGAGCAAGGGCTGGCGGAGGCTCAGTATTCGTTGGGGCATAGTTATTGTTACGGTAAGGGTGAATGCTCAAACTGGAATGAAATGATAAAATGGTTGCGTAAAGCAGCGGAACAGGGGCATGTGGAAGCACAACGCTACCTTGCCTGGGCTTATGCATCCAGCAATAATAAGGCTAAAGATGAAACGAAAGCGGCAGAATGGTGGCGCAAAGCAGCAGAACAAGGAAATGCGGAAGCGCAGTATCAGTTAGGGCGTTGTTATGCATATGCATGGGGGGTGGAGAGGAATGAGACCGAAGCCGCGAAATGGTATCGTCTTGCTGTGAAAAACGGGTCACAAAGTGCTCAAACTGAACTTAGAGAATTAAATAGATATATTGACTCCCGCAAAGCAGCGGAAACAGGAGATGCGAAAGCGCTGTATGATTTAGGTCGTTGTTATGATTGCGGTTCCGGTATTGAATTCGATTATGGCGAAGCCTTAAAATTATATAGAAAAGCTGCGGAACTGGGGTATGCGGAAGCACAGTATGAACTTGGGAAATACTATAATGGTCATTCCGATTTGACAGAAGACAAAACCGAAGCCTTAAAATGGTGGCATAAAGCAGCAGCACAGGGACACGAAAACGCCAAGAAGGAGATTGAGAAAATAGACACATATGCTCAGAGCCTAAAATCAGCAGAACAAGGCGACGCGAAAGCGCAGTTTAAGCTAGCTCTTTGCTATGAATATGGTTACGGAGTGAAGAAAAACTTTGACGAGGCGATGAAATGTTTCTGCAAAGCGGCAGAGCAAGGCAACGCGGAGGCACAATATAAGCTCGGATGGTGTTATGGTGAGGGTGCTGGCATGGCAAAAGATAAAACGGTTGCGGTAAAATGGTACCGGAAGTCCGCGGAACAGGGATATACCGAAGCTCAATATCAACTTGCAAACTATTATTCACGCGGGTATGGAGTGGAGCAGGACAAAGCCGAAGCGGTGAAATGGTGGCATAAAGCAGCGGAGTCGAAGTCGGCAGATTCAATTGATGAGCTGCAAAAAACATTCCGGTATTATCACGAGGGGCGCGTGAATTCACAATATGAACTTGCCCGCTGTTATGCCTCCGGCGATGGTGTTGCAAAAGATGAAACAGAAGCCGCAAAGTGGCAGCTCAGGGCTGATGCTTACACAAAAATGAAAAAGAATACGCAGTAACCGGGGTGTTGCTATGATTGAAAAAACTGCGGGAACGGTTATACTTAATTATCGTGGCAAAATCAAAGAGCAAGAGGTTGGATTTATGAAAAAAATCAAATTTACCGGCAGTGTTTTGTGCGGCGTTTGTCTTCTAGCGGCCTGTATGTTAACCGGGTGCAAGGCGGCGCCGGAAAAGCCTTCCGGGTTCATTCCGAATCCGCAGGAGATGAAGAAATATGATCTGCTGCCATACCAGAAAGCCTGGAAAAGCCCGGATTTTACCGCGTCAAGTTACAATGCGATAATGGTGGTTCCGGTCTTTACCCAGGACCAGTTCGACAAATCATGGATGGAAAACGCAAATATCCGAACCTGGCTGGGCGATGAAAACAGCGATATCAGGGCATTTGCCCAATATACGGAAAACGCCTTTAAAAATGCGGTGAAAAACAGCAGAAATTACAAACTGGCGGACAAGCCAGGACCGAAAACGCTGATACTGGAACTGGATCTGGTTAAAATCGTTCCTGGAAAACCAGTAATTGGCGCGGCTAAAAATCTCGCGGCGCCGGTTATCGCGCCATTCAGACTGATCGCGCTGGCCGTTGCCCCCGTCAGGACGGCAGTATCGGCCTCCACCGACAGCCCGATGCAGGCGTCAGTGGCGATTGAAGGCGTAATCCGGGACAGCCTTACCAAAAAAGTAGTCGCCACTTTTGCCGACCGCGAAAAACAGGAATCAGCCATAATTAATCTGCAGGATTTTACCGCTTACGGCAATCTCGACCAGATCGTTAACATGTGGGCGAGAGAATTCCTGGAAATTATGGACAAGCACCCGCTGGAAACCGGAATACCAGTCGAAAATAGCGACCCCGGCATAAAACTGATCAATCTTTAATCTGAATACAGACAACAGGAAGCATAGATGATCCATCAGACCCTGGAAAAGCATTTCGGTTTCAATGAATTTAAAGCCGGGCAGATGGAAGTCATCAGACGCATTGTCGGCGGCCAGTCGGCGGCGGCGATTTTCCCCACCGGTTCCGGGAAATCGTTGTGCTACCAACTGCCGGCGCTGCATCTACCCAACCTTACTCTGGTCGTGTCGCCGCTGCTGGCGCTGATGCAGGATCAGCTTCTGTTCCTGTCAGCCAAAGGCATCGCCGCCGCCCGGATCGATTCCTCACTCAGCCGCGACGAGGAACGTCAGGTCATGGAAAAAGTCAGATCCGGCTACTACAAAATCCTGCTGATCGCGGTTGAGCGTTTCAAAAACGAGCGTTTCCGCAAATTTCTCAGCGGAGTGCCCATCTCGCTGATGGTCATTGACGAGGCGCACTGCATCTCCGAATGGGGCCATAATTTCCGGCCGGACTACCTGAAACTGCCGGTCTATCAGCGCGAGTTCAATGTCGCGCAGGTACTGCTGCTCACCGCGACCGCGACCCCGGCGGTAATCACCGACATGTGCGCCAAATTCAATCTGCACCGCGACGCGGTGATCGTCACCGGGTTTTACCGCCGCAATCTGCGGTTATGGGTGAAGCCGGTGGCCGGAGACAAGGATGAAGTAGTGTACGAACTGCTGAAAGACGCGCCGGAAGAACCGTCGATTGTCTATGTGACTTTGCAAAAGACCGCCGAAACCGTGGCGGAATTGCTCAATGGCAGAGGTTTGAACGCCGTTGCCTATCACGCCGGGATGAAACATGAAGACCGCGAGCGCATCCAGGATTCATTCATGTCCGGCCAGGTTAACTGCATTGTGGCGACTATCGCGTTCGGCATGGGCATTGATAAACGCGACATCCGGCGGGTCATCCATTACGACCTGCCCAAATCAATCGAAAATTACAGCCAGGAGATCGGAAGGGCCGGGCGCGACGGGCTGAATTCCGACTGCTATGTGCTGGCCAATCTCGA
>CAIJKT010000593.1 GCA_903821255.1 uncultured Lentisphaeria bacterium
AGCGAAATGTTCATGCGCATCGCGCCGGAGCTTTATTTGAAACGGCTGTTGGTCGGCGGATTTGAAAAAGTGTTCGAACTGAACCGCAATTTCCGCAATGAAGGCATGGACCGCCGCCACAATCCGGAATTTACCATGATTGAAATTTATCAGGCTTACGGCGACTGCCGCACCATGATGGATCTGATTGAGGAGATGGTTACACAGATAGCGCAGAAGGTCTTCGGGAAGATGGCGATAGACCACGGCAACGGCAAGGTCATCAGCCTTGAACGTCCCTGGAAAAGAATCTCCTATTCAGACTTGATCAAGGAACGCATCGGCACCGACTGGTTCGATATCACTCCCGAGGAAAGGGTTGTCCGCGCCAAAGCAATGGGCGTTGAACTGGAACCCGGCCTGCCGGATTTTAAAGTCACCAATGAAGTCTATGAGAAGAAGATCGAACATACCCTGATTCAGCCGACTTTTGTCACCAGGCTGCCGGCGCAACTGGTTCCGCTGGCAAAAGCATGCGGCGACAATCCGGAATTCGTGGATGTCTTCGAACTTGAAATCAACGGACAGGAAGTGGCTCCCGGCTATTCCGAACTCAATGATCCGATTGAACAGCGCAAACGGTTTATGGATCAGTTCGAACGCGAACGCAAGCCGGGCGATGAAGTTTCCGACAAGGTTGACGAGGATTTTCTGGTCGCGCTTGAACACGGCATGCCTCCGGCCGGCGGCATGGGTATCGGCATCGACCGTCTGGTCATGATGCTTACCGGCGCCGAATCCATTCGCGATGTCGTGCTTTTCCCGCAAATGCGCAAAAAATAATTGCGTTTCGCCTACCCTTTATCCGCAGGTTGAAAAAGTTCAGCCTGCGGATTTTTTTATTCCGGCTCTTGACTTCACTGCTGCATCCCGCTATTTTTTAATGAGAAATAAAGTAACTAATATCTTCAAGGAAATGAAAATGCACTGGCTTAACCGCATTTACTGTTCAATCGCGGTGCTTGCTGTCTTGTCCGGCATCACCGGCTGCTCAACTTCGAACCCGACCCTGGGTTATATCGGGGCAATCGAGCAGAACAGGCATCTGGATGCGGATTCCTTGTACAAGGAAGATCTCACGAAGAAGGGCCGCGACATGGAATTGTGCCTTATGGAGAAAGGGCGCATTACCCAGCTTCAGGGCGATTTCAATGCCAGCCGCAAAAGTTTTGACGAACAGGTTGAGATACTGAAGCATCGGGAACTGGATGACAATACCCTGCCGGGCGCGGAAATCAATACCGGTTCCGTTCTGGTCAACGACAATATGCTGCCTTACAAAGCCCGGCTTTTTGAGGTGGAGATGATTTATCTTTCCCAGTCTTTCAATTATCTGGCGAAAGGCGACCTGGAGGGAGCGGTCGTGGAGATACGCAATGCTGATTTTCTGTTGAATGAGGCGGAAAAAGTACGCGCCTGCAAAGATTTCAAAGAAGAGGGCATCCGTAATTCAGAGTCAGGCATTCAAAAGAAGTTGTTTGAAAACCAGAAAGCCATCCAGGCAAAATCACAAGCCGTTACTGCAACGGCACCGGCAGCAGCAACTACTACTATTACAACAACGACGCCAACAGCCGCGACAACTACTATTACAACAACGACGGCGCTGGCAGCAGCGACAACGCCGGTTGCGGCAACAACATCTGCAACAACTACCACTATAACTACTACGGCGGCAGCACCTGCGGCGGCAACCGCCACTACTACGACGACGACAACGACGACGACAGCCACTGCGCCTGCCGCCAAGCTTTCCCCGGAAGAAGCCAAAAAGAAATCCGAAGAAGCCGCGAAGAGGGCCGAATACGAAAATAAGAGCAAAGAGGAGTACGAAAAAAGTTTTGCTGAAATGGCCGAAGTTCTTGCCAAAGCGAAAAGTTCCGTCTTAAATCCGTATGTCCTGTACGTAAGCGGGATTATCCATGAAATGAACAGGGAACTCGATGACGCCTATATTTCCTACAAGCAGGGGCTGGAAGTCATGCCGTCAAATCCATATTTGCAGCGGGATGTCGTCCGGCTTGCCCGCAAGTTGAATAAAACTAATGATTTTGACAAACTTAAAACATCCTATCCGGTGCTATGGAAACAGTTTGAATCCAATGTTTCATCCGGCAAAGACGGACGTCTGGTGGTGCTGTATGAGTACGGCTGGGCACCGCAGAAAAAAGAGGTTTTCATCACTCTGGCGGCGGTCGCCGTGGCCTATCCTGTTTATCAGTTCAAATGGTGTGAAGCATCACCCATGCTGGTATCATCCGAACTGGGCGAGATCGGCCCCACCTCGCCGATATGCTACATGAACGCGCTTGCGCTCCGGGCACTCAAGGAAGAGGCAAAGTGGCGCATCATCAGGCAGTCCGCCCGCGTGGCTATTAAAGGCGGCGTGTTCGCCGCCGGAACCACGATGGCGTTTGCCAGTAACAATACCGGCGTCCAGCTCGCAGGTGTCGGCATCATGGCGGCATCGGCCATTTACAACAACGTCAGCGAGAAAGCTGATCTGCGCTGCTTTATGACCCTGCCTGAGAACGTTCAGATTCTCGTGGCAGACATTCCTGCCGGAACTCACAAAATTGCGTTCGCCCCCAAGGGAACTCAGTTACATTTGGAAGAATCCGTTCCCGTGATTGCGGGAAAGACTACCATAATACGGGTCGTTCAAGTCGGTCCGCGACTCATTTATCAGCGGCTATGGCCTGCGGAACCGGAAAAGAAATCAACATCTGATCACGCGGAAACGCAATCAAATAAATCACAGGAGGGCAACAAATCATGAAGTTAAATTTACAGCGATTCCGGACGATGGCGGCATTGGCCGCCATAATCACCGCCCCGGCGCTATTTGCGGCGGAAGCTAAACCCGGAGCAGGCGGCGATGCCGCAGAGGCAAAAACTCCGTTAAAAACCGCCGTCTTTGTGCGCAATTCAGGCGGAAGAGAACTGAGAGATAAAATAGATACATTCAACGACAGGCTCTCCGCCCGCCTGACCGAAAAAGGTTTCTCCACGATGGACTGGAAGGATGTCATCCAGAAGTTCCGGGAGTCCAGTGAAACCGAAGATCAAATCTTCAAAGACGTGAAGACTTTTATGGCCGTCAGCACGACCACCGAAACCAATCAAAGCCTTACAAAGATGGCGACAAAGGACAGAGAGCCGGATGAAACTGTTTTAGCGGCGCAGGGCAGGGATGGAGGAACCGCGCAGGCCTCGTCACTGCGGATTGCTCAAATGATTGACGCCGATTACATTATCGTCGCATCCATGGGACAGCTCGGACATGAGAAACGCACGTTCAAAGGCGAAGGCACCATTTATCAGACCAACAATACTGCGGACATCTATACCATGCCGCTCACGATCAAAGTGCTGGACGGCAACACCGGGCAGTCCATTTACGGCGACACGCTGACCGCGTCATACCGCGTGGCGCAGAATGCCAGTCTGGAGATAAAACAGGATAACATCGCCGACAATCTCATCGATATCGGCACCGCCAAACTGGCGGATAACATCAGCAGCAAGGTCGAGCGTATCCGGAATGCCGGACTCAAGGCCGCGACCGCCGCCGAATTCACCATTGACTGCAATGTAACCGGAGCGACGGTGGAACTGGATGGCGCGGCAATCGGTTCTCCGCCGTGCAAGTTCATCGTCAGGCCGGGCCTCCATCAGCTCCGCGTTTCCCGTGAATATTTCCAGACCTGGGAAAGAACAGTCAACATTTTCCCGAATCAGAAGTTGAGTATTTCTCTTGAGCTTTCCGAAACCGGCCTGGCCAAGTACAAGGATATTACCGCGTTCAAGCAGGCCCAGGAACTGGAGAAACTCGAAAAGGTCGCGCGGGTTGACATCGCCAGGGAACAGAGCAAGGCGGATGCCGATGTCAAGGAAAAAGTTTCGTCAGGCCGTGAAGTATTCCTGAAAAACAGCTATATCCGCTCGGACGGCTTCGCACAGCAGCTTACGCGAGTCATTCACGGCTATTGACCATATCCGGCATTAATCAACAAATTCAGGAGATAATTATTATGAGAAAAAGATTTCGGAACACCGGTTACGCCGCTATCGCAGCGGCTGTCGGCCTATTCAGCGCGGCAGCCCAGGCGCAGGACCCGCTGCCCAAAGGCGAACAGGCGGGCATTTACATCGGCGAATTAAAAGTCCAGCCGGCGGTGGTCGAGTCGGCCCAGAAAAACGGGAAACTGCTTTCAATCAAGCTGGCCGCGCAATCGCTGGACACGCAATTCATCTCCGCGCTCAGTTCGGCGAGAGTCTTTCAGGTGATGGAGCGCAAACGCAAAGCGGACGTTGAACAGGAACAGGGCTTTGCCGCGACTGCGGTTGACGTCAATGATAAGGATGCCGCCCAGACCGGAAAAATGGCAGGCGCGAAATATGCGTTTCTCCCGCAAATCGACGGGTTTGAGGATCTGGTGGATACTCAGGAATACAAAGCCATCGGACGGACATCCATGCGCCGCCGCCTCTTTCTATCTGCGACCGTCTCCATTGTCGATACGACAACAGGACGTATGCTGCCGGGAGTGGCCAATGTTCAAATGACTCAGGAGGAGATCGTCGAGAACAGCCAGAATAAAACAGGTCTTCAAGGCAGTGACATTGCGGTAGTCGAACTGGCTAAGAAGGTGGCGAACAGCCTGTGTCAGGATGCCATCGCGCTGCTTCGTCCCGCTAAAGTCCTGGCCGTCACCGGCCAGCAGGTGCTTATCAACCGCGGCACTCCTGCCGGCTTCAAGGAAGGAATGCCGGTTGAATTTTTCGCATTTGAAGAGATAAAGGACGAAGATTCCGGAGAAACCTTCCGCAACGAAGTTCCCGTCGGCAAAGGCAGCGTCGTCCGTACTGATCCGAAACAGTCTTACGCGATGATAGAAGGCAATAATCTGGGCGTCGCCAAGGGGTGCATCGTCAAATTGATAAAGGCCAGAACAGTCAGACCTGGCGTTCCGGTTTCCGCGCCCGGCGGCTCGTTCCCGGAAGAACCCAGACGCGTTCCGGCCCAGCCGGCTGACACTACTCCCGGCTCCTCCGACAAACCTCTTCAGTTCGATACTGATGCGACAGTGCCGGTTCCGCCTGCCGCCGCCGTAAAAAATGCCGCGTCTCAAACGCCGCCGCCTCAAGCCCCCGCCACACCTAAAAAATAAGGATAAGTAAAATATGAAAAAAACTATTATTGCCGCGTTGTCCGCCCTGTCTTTATTGTTCACTCAGGGCTGCTGGACTTCAGTGATGGACGTGGACGGCGCGGCTGACGGCACCACGACCGTAAACTTTAAAAACAGCCCGGTGGATGTCAAAATACTTGACACTAGAAGCCGTTTTGTCAATGGACTGCTGATGGTCAATACGGAACTGGAATCCGGCTACAGCAACCCTTACCGTCTCGAGTATAAGTTCTCCTGGTATGACTCCGCCGGAATGGAAGTTGAGCCCGCCCGCTCCGCCTGGATACCGTTCTACCTGAACGGGCGCGAAACAAAAACCATCCAGGGGCTGGCGCCGAACCCGTCCGCCAAAGCATTCAAAATTAAATTCCGCGAGGCGAACAGGCACTAGGGCTAAGCCGGTCAAAGAGATTACATAAAGATGATTTTTAGTGAATTTGCTGAATTTGGGAAGAATGAGGCTTGAAAACTGGTTTCAAAACGCAAAATTAAACTTTAAACAAAGACTCTAAAGTGGAGATTGAAAATTATGATTAACAACCGCGCTATGATTTTAGGTCTGGTGTCCTGCGGCCTTGTTGCTGTTCTGACCTCGTGTTCTTCGCCGACCGTTAAGTACGGCGATGCCACTTCCGCCAAACCCATCTCAACGGATTTCGGTTCGAATGATCTGCAGCAGACGGTAAACACCATGGTCAATTCCATGCTGGTCTTTCCGCCAATCGTGGAACTCACTAAAAGCCGCAGGCCGATAATTGAAGTTGCCGCGGTCAACAACAAAACCATGCAGCATATTGATACCCAGTCAATTACCGATTCCATCCGCACCCGGCTGCTCCGTTCAGGCAAATTCCGCTTCACCGACCGGAGTTCCGACGCTCAAACCATCGAGGAAATCAAAGCTCAGCAGGAAAGCGGACTCAACGACCAGAATTCCGCCACTCAGTTCGGCCAGCAGTATTCGGCCGAATTCCTGCTGGTTTCCAACTTATCGGAAATCAAACAGAAGAACGACGATGTCGTGGATGTTTATTATAAAGTCACCATGAGTCTGAAGAACTTGAAGACCGGAATTCTCGAATGGAGTGATGAACAGGAAATACGCAAGGTTCTAGAGCGCTAAACCGCGCAGGAGGAGTTTATGTTAAGAGTAATCAGCATCTTTGCCGCCGTACTGATGATTGCATTGCAGGGGTGTACCATCGCCAATCCATCCCTGACCTATGATTTCACGCCGGGCGGAAAACTCGCGGGAAATAACCCTCCCGTGCGGAAAATTGTCATTATGAAACCGCTGGATATCCGCGGTCACGCCGGAACAACTCCGGGCATGAAGGCGTTCATCCCGTTTTATCCGTATGTGCGGGAGATTCGCGAACCTGAAGCGTTTACCTACGACTGGAACGGTTATCGTTTCGACTACGAAATGGACTTTACCGAACTGGTAGCCATGGATTTGCGCGCTTCCGGCATCGCGGTTGATGTAGTGGCTTCGCCGGAGACCACGCAGATTCCTGCCCTGATCACCGGTAAAAATCCGCCGGACTATATCATCAAGCTAAGGCTGAACCGCCTGGACTGGCAGAAGAAATTCACCATGTACGGTGTCAGTGTCATTGGATATGTGCCTCAGGTTTTCGGCGCTCCGGATGAATATGGATTTGCTTACCTGAAATTCTCGGCGGACGTGTTTGATGCACAGGGAAGACCTGTTGCCAGCAGAACTTTCTCCGCCACTGAAAGCCAGAACAGCTGGCTGTATTACTTCACCGGCTATCTGAGGGCGCTGACCAGAGCTTATGCTCAGGTATCGCCTGATTTCCGCCGCTTTGTCGCTGATTCAGTTTCCGGCAACACTCCATAAAGATAAGAACCTCATGATTAAAGCCCGGGTGGCACTGGGCTTTATTTTTTCAGTCATATTTACATGTTGATGGTTAATCAAATCAATTATATGGTTTAACACATGAATAAGCAAATTGAAAATATCTTTAACTATCTATTGAAAAAGATGGCTGACGGAACCTTCAAGCAA
>CAIJKT010000594.1 GCA_903821255.1 uncultured Lentisphaeria bacterium
ACATGAATGTGAACATCGATACCTGGCATAGCTAAGACCTCCATGATTTAAACATTAATTAATGATATATTGAGTTATTAAAATTATTGATAAAAAGACTATCTGTATAAATATTAAACACGGAATATATGTATTTCCCCCCTCATATCACTTTCATTATCCCGAAAAGTTAAATCTGTTATGAAAAGCAAGCATGTCCCCTTAAAGTGTGAATATAAACATGACGATAGAGATAATCAAATCAATAAACCAAATAAAATCTGGAAAATTAATAAGTTTTTGAAACGTGAAAATAAACTCCTCATTAAATATTCTCTGTTCCCGCTGGGCATAACGCCCAATGGGAGCAGATCTTGAAATATATGGGAAAAATATAGCAGAATATTGATTTCAAAGTCTTCTATAATCTATGCTTAGAGAAGACTTTTCCCTAACCTTCCCGGCTTCATTTGCCGGAACGCTTCTATATCCATTTTTATAACTTTCTATAAGTTAACTTGCATTTAATATATCGTATATTATTTTAATATCTTAACAAGGCCGAGGAGAAATATATAAGTTGAAAAATATATCAAACACATTTTTTACCCCAAAAAAAGGACTATAACATGAAAACAGAAATCATCCTAACGGCTCTCGATAACGCTTTTCAGGCGGAAATTGCAAGTCTTTTCAAAATACTTGTTTCTGGGGTCGTAACCGCCAATGGGGACCAAAAAGCAAAGGAGGATGCCATAGCGCGTTTCACGACGGGGCTCTCCCGGGCAGTTGAAGTTCTCCAAGAGGCGGAAAAGGCAATTCCGACAATCTCAAACCTCAACTGAAGGAGGGGATTATGCCGGAAAATGTAGAAATACGCAAATGCATGCATCCCGGTGCTTTTAAAGTAGAAATTACTGGCGATGGGACAAAACGGGATTTGGTATTTAGACTGTGTCAGACATCCGAAGATGAAACAATTACCAGTTTGTCAAATGACACCAGCGGCGGTAATGCAGAAGATAAAAATATATCCTGCAAAAGCCTGGGGCTGTTAGGACCTCCTGCAATTAACGTATCAGATGCCGGTCATTCAAAGCTTGCCGGACCTGTGCCGGAGGAACAGCTAAAACTTAAAGCCGCAATAGAGCATGCTCTAATCATCATACGAAATCTCTATGCCGACAAGCCGGTGGATTTCGACATTCGTTTCAACCGTCTCTATGCAATCGCCGTAACCGGAACCGATGGCTCAACGGCTCATCCCGAAGTAGCCTGGGCCGATTTGAAGATGCTTAAGGCGGATGTCGAGGACAGAAGTCTGATTGAAATACAGCAGAATACGCTTGGAGCCATAATGCTATTCGGCGTGCTATTTTTGCTTTTTGGTCTTGTAGTGTTCTTTGCGCTTCCCAAGTTGCCATATCTCCAGTCGCTGTATCTCCAGCCGCTGAAGATACAGATGCTGACATCTTATTTCGTACTCATAAGTTCAATGTTCACCGGGTTATGGGTCTCTGTAGCCATCTGGATGCAAAAACTTGACTTCGAAT
>CAIJKT010000595.1 GCA_903821255.1 uncultured Lentisphaeria bacterium
CTCCGGTTTTTATCAGCCTAAACCGAGGCAGACAAAATAGAACAATTACTGGGCAGGACTAATTCCTGTCCGGTAAATTTTGACAACCCCTTCATAAATTTAACACTTACAAATCATTATCAAAAATTCTACAGATATTATTATAGCAATAAAAATAATTAAATGCAAATATTTTTTATAAATATTTTGCATTCAGCTACATTTCAGGTGGAAATTTCACAAAAAATATGCGCTATCTTACTTCAATCCAGGGAATTATCATTCAAAATCTTATCATATTGAACAGATTTTAATTCGCGCATAA
The DNA here is from genome assembly GCA_903821255.1 of uncultured Lentisphaeria bacterium. The sequence continues at coordinate 305 of CAIJKT010000595.1, forward strand.
TCCGGTCATATGATTTTTTTGTCCCGGTTTTTTTACCGGCTATTTCCGGGTTTAAAATCATTGTGGCATGGTTTAAGTGTTTCATATAACACGATAATTCATGCGGCTCGATGAAAATCATCTGAAATCCGTTCTCAACCAGTTTTCGGTGAATCACCTTGCCTGCGGTTTGCGCTTCGTCAAAGAAGCCTTTGGTATATTTTCTTATTAAATCAGTCCGGTACAGGGCGCAATGACTGCGCAAGTAAAAATAGTTGTCGCCGGTGCCGATGATGCCGCTGCGTTTTTTGCCGGTAAGCGGAAACCATATCCATTGCTGCAAAGCCTCTTCGATGATTTTACCGAAACGCTTTAAAGGAGAGACCGATTCCAGCTTCCAGCTGCCGACCCCGGCAATTTTATCGGATTGTTGAATTTTGCCGATCAGAAAGTCCAGCCAGCCGTCATCGGTTACTACAGTATCGGTATGAATGGAGAGCACATAAGGCGTGTCAACAGACTGCATGCCGATGTCCAGCGCTTTGGCGTGCATGGCGGCTGGTTCTTCTCCTGCGATGTCTTTGCGCTCGATCAGGGAAATCCATTTTACGGAACGCAGATAATTTAATGATTCGTCGCCGGAATTATTGTCAATGGCCAGCACTTTAATCCGGCTCAAATCCGTATGCATCTTCAGCGACCGCAGGCATAATTTTGCCAGTTCCAGAGTTTTGTAGTGCGGCAACAGGACAGTCACCAGCGGTGATGATTTGTTTTCAGTTGTAATTTCCATTTAATATTTCCGCGATAAAATTATTCGACTTCACGAAGCTAAAGCCAATAATATAATCTGATATTACAATTTTAACAAGGCAGCGGCAATGAAATTAAGCTGTCCGCAATGGTTATTTTTTGCATTGGTCTTTGTCCGAATGGCCGCAGTGTCTGGCACAATCCGGACAGGAACCATCTTTCACAGTTTTGCGGAAATAACGGAACAGGAAGATTACCGCGGCCAGCACGATCAATCCGATTACGATGTATTCCATGATTCACCTCTTCTTATATTAAGGTTATACAGTTAACTGATTTTGCCGCCGGAAACAGTCAGGCCGCGGATTGTCATCCACGGCATTTGAGCAAGGCCGTTATTTACCGATTCTCTGGATATTTCAGTGATATTGTTCAGCATTTCCGCGGTATTACCACTAATCATGGTTTCGGCCAGCGGATATTTTACCTCGCCGTTTTCAATGTAATAACTGTTTTTGGCAACTCCGGAAAAATCGCCGCTTTCATTAGGGATGCCGGCGGAGAAACGGCACAGCAGCACCCCTTTTTTACATTTCTTAACCATATCGGCATATAAGGTGACA
>CAIJKT010000596.1 GCA_903821255.1 uncultured Lentisphaeria bacterium
ATATGTCCGTCCGGATGCCGACTGGAACTGATTACGCCGCGTCCGGATTCGATATACGAAATGACGGTGGATTCCAAGCGGAAAGACAACAGGAAGTCTGAAATAAACCTGAAGGAAATGCCGCTGCGCACCCCGAAAGCCCGCGGTCTGCTGATCAGCGCCAAGCCGTTGCTGAAGCTGAATCATGTCCGGTATCTTGAGGTGGAGGAACTGGCCGCTTTTGTTGTGGAAGCGATTCCGGAAGATGACGAAAACGAATCGGCGGAAGTTGAAGCCGTCGAACAGGAAACTGCCGTTGAAGCAGTGGTGGAAACAACCGTTGAAAGTGTGGAAATAGAAGAATTTGAGCTGGAGGAGCCGGTTCCAAAAGCGGTAAAAAAAGGCAGAAAGCCGGTGCCGCAACCGGAACCGCCGCTGGTGTCAACGCCGTTAAAGAAGGTTAAACCTGAAGCTGTTCCCGCCGTGGAGATTCCGGCTTCAGCAGCGAAACATAAAGCCAAAGCAGCTCCGGCGGTTGAACCGGAGATTAAAGTAAAAGCTCCGGCCAGAACAGCCAAAGCCGGCAAGGATGATGAAATTTCCCTGGGCCTGGAAATAGAAAGTATTCCGCCTGAAAACAGTAAAAAGGATACCAGTTCCAAAGCTAAGCCGGCAGTAAAATCAACGAAGAAGCCGGACAGCAAAAAAGACAATGACGATAATGATTTCGGGATCATTCAGCCCGGATTTGACTTTTAATCCAGTAACGTGATTGAGAGGAAATAATGATTGACTTTCAAAAAAGTACGGCTGATTCAATTAATAAAAATGCGTCTTTGATTAAAGCGGTTTCTGATGCGATTCATGCCAATCCTGAGCTTGGATTCGAAGAATTCAATGCCGCCGGCGCTCAGCTTGATCTCCTCCGAAATGCCGGTTTCAGCATTAAAAGTCCGGCTGGCTCCCTGGTTACCTCTTTTAAAGCCGAGTGCGGCAAAGGTTCGCCGGCGTTCTGCCTGTTAAGCGAATACGATGCACTGCCGGAACTCGGCCATGCCTGCGGACACAATCTGATAGCGGCCTCCGCCATTGCGGCCGGGCTGGCGGTCAAAGACGTGATGGAGCAGGAAGCCATCCCCGGCAGACTGGTGATAATGGGCACACCCGGTGAAGAAACCAAAGGCGGCAAAGTAATCCTGCTGGCGGAGAATGCGTTCGAGGGTATCGGCGCATGCGCCATGGCGCATCCGTTTCATGCGACCGGACCGGACCCCGGCAATCTGGCGGTATCCCGCTATGACGTTACTTTCAACGGCAAGGCCGCCCATGCCGCTTCGGAGCCGGAAGCCGGCATCAACGCGCTTGACGCGATAAATCTGTTATTCTGCGGCATCAATGCCTGGCGGCAGCAGCTTCATGAGACGTCCAGAATTCACGGAATCATTACCGAAGGCGGAATTGCGCCGAATATCATTCCCGAAAGAGCCGGCGCGTTCTTCTACATCCGGGCGGTTGACAACACCATCCGCGATGCGATGGAAGCCCGTTTTAAGGATATTGTCAAGGGCGCCGCGCTGATGACCGGATGTGATTATCAATGTTCAAAAGTCCATCATTCTTACGATGCCAATATTCCGAACGGACCGCTGAATGGTTTAGTGATGGAATTGGCTGCCCGGTTTAAGATGGACCCGCAAACTGTTAGCAGCAAAATTTCCACTGATTTTGCCAATGTAACTCAGAAAAGTCCGGGGGTGAGTTTCTTTTTCAAGGCGACACATGATCCGGTTTCATTGCATTCCAGGGAGTTTGAGAAAGCCGCCGGGAATATTTTTGCTTTTGAT
>CAIJKT010000597.1 GCA_903821255.1 uncultured Lentisphaeria bacterium
CTGCCAAACCATTGTTCGTAAGTCGCCTGGTGAAGGCGTTTTTTCAATAATTCGCAGGTTTTTGTCCACGTGAGCAGTAACCCGCATTTATCATGCTGCCTCATGAATATCCCCTTAATTCCCCAAAGTTATTAACACAAATATATCTATAATTGCCTGAAGCCCCAGTAGAAAACATCATCAGGCAATAATAAGCCGTTCAAAACCAACATTCAACATCAGGCGCGACACTGCCGCAATCCTTGCCTCGGACAATATTTGAGCGTAATACACACTCTTATGAAGTCAAAACGGGGATTACAAAAGCAGCGTTTATGAAAGTTTTTCGCAAGTTATCATAAGGCTTTACAAAACCAGAAACTTACAAAATATTTTCAAGACACGTCAATAACTTATTAACAGGTTATTAACAGTCGCTAAATCCAACCCCCGCGGGCAACGTTACTCAATCTAATCAGTTTTAAACAATATTCAAACAAATAAAACAAGTTTTTTCAAAAAAATTATCGTCCGGCATATTGAATAAAGCATATTTAAATTTTATCAGAAATCCGCAGGAAAACAAGTGCAATTCAAAAGATTTTCGAATATAAATTATAACTGATTGATAATGAAAAGAATTGTTTTGAAAAAGCAATGCGCTATATTAATCACAGGCAATTATTTGCTTTGTAAATAAATAAAAGCGGAACCCATAATATGAAAAGACAGCGAAGATTATATTTGACCGACTACTGTCTGACGCCGGTCAAGAAAATCGACAGATGCGGTATTCTCTGCGAAAATGAGAAAATCCTGGCGGTCGGCGGGGCTTCCGCGTTTTCCCGTGACGCTGAACTGGAAATTCTTGAGATTGAAAATGCTTATGCGACTCCCGGCTTCCTTGATACCCATATTCACGGAGCTGGCGGATTTGACTCTTCCACCGCAGACGACCAGGGATCTTCCATCAACAGCATGAGCAGGACACTGGCGGAGCACGGTATAACTTCTTTTGTCTGTACGGTGGTTTCCGCCCCGGTTGACAGAATGCTGTACAATCTGTCAATTCTGGGCGATATGATGAAATGGGAGCTCGAAGGCGCTGACCAGATCGGCATTTCCCTCGAAGGGCCTTTCCTCAACCGCGAAAAATGCGGCTCGCAAATCCAGAACGACATCAGAGACATTGACCTGGGATTAGCCAGGGAACTGATAGCCGCCGGTAAAGGATTTGTCAAGAAAATGACTTTCGCGCCTGAACTGCATGATTCAATCCGTTTGATTGAACTGCTGCGGGAAAACCGGATTCTGCCATCAATGGGGCACAGCAATGCCGACGAACAGGCAACTTTAAGGGCGATTGAGGCCGGAGCCACCTGCTGCACACATCTTTTCAACGGCATGCCGCCGCTGCATCAGCGCGACATCGCCCTTACTGCGGTCGCGCTCACCGATGAGCGAGTAGCCATTGAACTGATCCTTGACGGCATGCATCTGCACCCGAGAATTATTGACCTGGCCTGCCGCTGCAAACTCAGTGATAAGGTTATCGGAATCAGCGACTCCACTCAGGCCGCCGGCCTCAAGGACGGCAAATACCATATCGGCAATTCGGAAATCTACGTCAAAGACGGGATTTCCAGGACCGACACCGGCTTGCTCGCGGGAACAACCACCCTGCTCGATACCGGCTGGCACAGCCTGATGACCTTCTCCGACATGGAGGAGACTAAAGCCGCCGCGTGCGTCACCTTGAATCCGGCAAATTCGCTCCGCCTTAATGACCGCGGGCTCCTTCAGCCGGGCAAGCGGGCCGATCTGGCGTTCTTCGAAAGACACACCAACCGCCCGCTGCTGACCGTGCGCCGCGGTAAGATCGTATATGATGCCGACAACCGTTTTAAAGAATCAGAAAACAACGAGCAACAACCACAATAAACATGAAATATATTCTACTCGACTCCGGCAATAAGAGAAAATTGGAACAGGTCGGCAGCTTCCGCCTCATCCGTCCCGCATTAAACGCCTTCTGGAAACCATCGCAGCCAGTTCACGAATGGGAAAAGGCACATGGCGTTTATGAACGCAATTCCAGCGGCAGCGGCAAATGGACATGGCAGAACGGCGGCGTACCGGAGAGCTGGATCACCGAATGGGGCGGCTTCAAGCTGACAGTGAAACCGACCAACTTCGGACATCTGGGTTTTTTTGCCGAACAATACGACAACTGGCAATGGATCAGAAAGACGATCAAGTCTTACAAAGATACTCCGAAAACACTCAATCTTTTCGCCTATTCCGGTGTCGGCTCCATGGCGATGGCCGAAGCCGGCGCGGAGGTATGTCACCTCGACGCTTCCAAAGGCATGATTGACTGGGGCCGGCAGAACCTGGGCCTGAACCCGCAGGTGCCGGACCGCATCCGCTGGATTGCCGACGATGTCCTCAAATTCATTGCCCGCGAAGTTCGCCGCGGCAGCAAATACAACGGCATCGCGCTTGATCCGCCGTCTTTCGGACGCGGACCTCAAGGCCAGGTCTGGAAAATGGAAGATCAGATTTCCGAACTGCTGGAATCATGCAGGACGCTCATTGATGAATCACGACCGTATTTCATTGTGTTAAGCTGCCATTCTCCGGGTTTCTCGCCGCTGGTTCTCGGCCGCATCCTGACCGATGTCTTCGGTGCCGGCGGGATTACTGAATCCGGCGAAATGACCGTTCCTGAAAATGACTGCAATCTACTTCCGGCCGGTATCTTTGCCAGGTATTCAAAAAACTGAACAACTTGTCCGGTTCCGAAAAGCAGGCAAAGCCAAAGAACTGAAATAGATATTGTTTTTTAAAAATCTAGCGGTATTTTATTCAAATATTGCCAAAGGAGGTTTCATTATGAAAAGACAATTGCTGTTAGCCGCTGTCATGGTTCTTTTTACCGCCGCATGTTTCGCGGATAATGGAGCGACCATTGCCGCTGTTCCGCCGAAAGAGATCAAGCTGCCCTCGCCGGACATGAAAGGCGGCAAACCGCTGATGGAGTGTCTGGCCCTTAGAAAAACCAGCCGCGAATTCAGCGATAAAGAACTATCACCGCAGCAACTGTCAAATCTGCTGTGGGCGGCGTTCGGCATCAACCGCCTCGACGGCAGACGCACCGCGCCGACCGCCATGAACGTCCAGGACCCATTGATCTATGTGGCAATGAAAGACGGGCTTTATCTTTATGAACCCAAAGGCTATGTCCTGCAACTGGTTCTGGCAAAAGATATCCGGGCGGAATGCGGCGAACAGGAATTCCACAAAACCGTTCCGCTCGATCTGATCTATGTCTCGGACACTAAAAAGTTCAACGGCGACAACCCGCAAAACATAAATCTCGCGTGGAATCATATTGGCTTTATCAGCCAGAATGTCTATCTGTTCTGCGCGTCCGAGGGTCTTTCAACTGTGGTCTGCGGCTGGGTCAACTATCCGCAACTGGAAAAAGTTATGGGGCTGCCCGGAGGTTTCAAGGTAATCCTGACCCAGCCTGTCGGCTTTCCTAAATAGGGAATCAGATAATCTTGTCTGCGGCTTTCAACCAGGCAGCGGACATAAGCTGATGTCCGGCGTAAGTCGGATGAACGCCGTCGCCCAGCCAGTATTCCGCCGGCGCCCGTTTCAAAGCGGCGTCAAAGATTTCCTGGTACGGGATGAAGATGGTGTCAAACTCTTTTGCCATTCTGCGGACAATTTCACGGCGCTGGTTGATTTCCGGCACCCAGTCCCGGCCAACAGCACCGCAGACATAAACGAAAGGTTCGCAAAGCACCAGTTTCACTCCAGGACAGGCCTGAACGGTCCATTCCAGCAGCATCCGGTAAAACTGTTCGAAGCGCGGAATTTCGACGCCGTTATTATTGCCGAATTCATGCCAGGTGTCATTTACCCCGATCAGGATGCTGATAACATCGGGATTTAAATTGAGACCGTCAACTTTCCAGCGTGCATAGAGATCCACAATCCGGTTGCCGCTGATGCCGCGGTTGAAAATCCTGAGTCCGTCTTCCGCTTTAGCGCAAAGCAGATGCGCCGCCGTCAACAGCGGATAGCCGGTGCCAAGTCCGGCATTAGGTACATTCGCGTCGCGCGACCGTCCGCAATCCGTAATGGAATCGCCCTGAAACAAAATCACCTGATTTTTCATCTTCTTTATAATACCTTGTTATTATGTTCTAAAAACAAACAGCTATAAATATTTGCGCGGTATCCGTCAAATTCAATATGCAGTCAATAATAACAGCCTAAAAATATCGAAATAAACACTGCGGCAAAACTGATTTATAATAGCGTTAAAATCATCGCCTGATCATTAATGCTGATAAAATTCAATTAAAAAAGAGTTTTTTCATCAATTCTCACTTTCATGAAATAGATTTAAGCATTATATTCTGTTAAAGCAGCGCCTGCGTCCATGGGGGAAGCAGAACGCTTTTACATATATTATAAATGACATAGCATTAACGACTCAAGAAAAGTCAGCATTGTTAGTCAATTATGTATGTGCGGTACTTGCCGGGGCAGTCAACTGGACTGCCGGCTTTAATAAAGGTGTTAAAATATGAATAAAAGACATAATATATCTGCCAATACAGGACCCGGCGGACATATTTCAGGCTACGGTCTTGAATACAGGATTTTTTCATAACTCCTTCTATTACAGTACAACTCTACATATTTTGACTGCTGTCTGACTTTTCCGCGGCCTGGGATTCAGGATGGAACAGTTGAACTTCGACATTGGGGTCACGGAAAAAACAAGCGTGACGGTGCTTTCAACGGCAGGACAGCCTCTTGCCGCCAGAATGC
>CAIJKT010000598.1 GCA_903821255.1 uncultured Lentisphaeria bacterium
ACTTATACACAAAATATTGTACATCAGTACTTTGTTTATTTTGTGGCTGATTACGGGATATTTAATGGCCGCCGCAAGCCGGCAATGGCGCGAGTTTACTGGCTTGCCGGATATTGGAGCATGCAACGGAGCCAATCGCGCTTAAATCGCTGTTTCCGCGCAAATTCGTAAATTATCATGTTTATGTCATAAGAAGTTTTATAGCCTGTTTGATTTTCTTAATATCTGCCGTCCGTGAGAGTTCTGCCAGTTGATCGCGTTCCGGCTCTACTTTAACATCGCCGATCAATGCAATCGGCAGGTTAGCCAAAAACCGCTGTTTGTCTTTTCTGTCTGTGTGCCGCTGATACATCTTTGTCATTTCATCATCCATGTGGCCTAAAATGCTTTGAACAACTGCCAGCGGGACATTATTACAGCCTGCCATATATGCGAATGTGTGCCTCATCGAGTGTGCAGCTTTGTTCGATACTGCCCTGCTCCGGTTTTCAAGCTTTACGGAGGTTTTAATGCCTAATCGCTCAAGAAATCCTTTTATTCTGTGGTTTACGCCGGTTTCATTCTCAAGATACATTTTCGCCAGCTCTGGACATATATAATCGCCATCACCGGAAATAGTGTACTGTTCAGTTAAAAACCTTCTCAGCGGTGGCAAAATAGGTATTTCAAGATATGTTCCAGTTTTCCGTCTGTGAGTACAGATGAAATTATCTATAATATTTGACCATTTCAAAAGACATATATCAGATAATGACAGGCCGGTGCATAGTCCGATAATAAAAATTGGCTTTGTGTATGGCATTGATATATTTTTCAGGATTAAATCTAATTCTTTTTTTGTGAAGACCTCGCGATCATTTTTATCACTTTCAGTAAAATAGAAAGTGAAGGGATTAAGGACAGCGCCAATATCCTTTTTAAGTCTGTCGAAAACTGATTTTAGTTGCTTGTGCCGCGCGTTAATTGTTGCTGCCGACAAACTGGTGGCTTTGCTGACATAACTTCTCTCTGACGGCTTCTTGTTGGTTTTAACGATATAGACAATCTCTTTTGAAAATACTCCTGTCGTTTTGAGTAAGTTAATATACTCTTCGGCGTGTTTACTTGTTACTGCCCTCAAAGAAACAATATCGGGATAATTTGCGACCATGAATGCGTTGAAGTCATTAAAATAAGAACGATTTGCGGCCAGTCGTTTTTGTCCAGGCTCACGTTTTCTGGGTTTTTTCATGTATTCATCAAAGGCATCGGCAAGCATTATCTGCTTTTCTCCAGTAATTACCTTTTCACGATATTTGTCAAAGTCTTCTATATCTGACTTGCGTTCAGCCATTCCTTTGGCAAGCGTCCGCTTATCCTTCTCATAGTCTTTAGCTTTGCGTTCAGTGGTGCATCCTTCGCAAACACCATAATTAAGCCTCCTGCTCTGCATGAATCTGTAATGGTACTCTTCCGTTTCTCCCTTGCCTGACTTCCGATTGAATACTGCCATTTCTAAAGCTCCTGTTACTACATTCAATATACCGTTAATAAAACAACATGTCAAAACAAAAGTTGAAACATTTTTGAATCATTTTGGTCTTTAAAAGGTCTTTTTGAGTTCATAAACAGCCTACTCGTAATGAGCAGGTCAACGGTTCGATTCCGTTCATTGGCTCCAGCTTTCAGCAAAGATATTCGCACTCGCGCCGGATACAAGGATCAAGTCACCATCAATTATGATATCTCCGGCGGCGGATAAAAAAGGATTTACCGCAGAAATCTCTCTTTATATATCTGAGGAGAGAAACCTTTAAGTTCTTTGAAGCGGCGGCTGAAATGGTAAGGGTCGGGATAGCCGAGCTCCGCGGCAATTTCTTTGACGGTCCTGTGCTTTACAGCCAGCATTTCGGAAGCCAGCTGCATTTTAAGATTATCAATATAATTTTTTGAAGTCATTCCCGTTTTCGCCTTGAATATTCTGGTCAGTTGCGAAGCGCTCAGACTGCAGAAATCAGTCATCTCCTCCAGGCTCCAATATTTTCCGGGAAGCTTTTTTATCTCTTCAAGAAGCTGCTCGAACGCAGGATTTTCCGGAGAGCCGGAATTTTTATTTTCAAAATACAGGTCGACCAGAAGTTTCTGCAATTCCATGTTTGCCCTGATCTGCGAATCTTCGGAATTATCCAGGGCCAGTTCAATTATTGGAAGCAGCCGCCGGACTTTGCCGATCTTCAAAATCCCGTTTTTAATTATGCCGGAATTAAATAAATGGTCGGCAACCGGACCGTAAAAAGAAATGGCATCCTCAATGTAAAGTTCCTCACAGCCGCCGTACTTGTGTTTAAAGCCGGGTGCAACTAATATTCCGTCGCCTTTTTCCACTTCCTGAATCCTGCCGCCGGAAGAACAATACCAGCCCCGGCCGTCAAACATGTGGGAGAGATCATAAAACTCAAAATGGCGCAAAGGCATACTGGCCGGGTCAGCGGGGCATCCGGCGTTTTCGCGACAGAATTTGCATATCCAGAGCCCGTAATTCCGGTGTATCGCCTGAATCCCCCTGGGCAGCGAATGCTCCTTGGAAAATGCATGTATCGTCCGATGTTCAATATCCATATTACCGGCGGCGTTTTTATCCATTATTTTAACTTCTTTCCGTTTATTATAATAGAATGGATAAGAACAGGAAGTCAATCAAAAAACAGCATGAGAGGATAAAATCCGTCCCGGCGCTGAAAAACATTCACGGGGAAAAATTAATATCGGCATGGAAATCCGCGGATAACATTATATATTCAGGAAGATCGCTTTGAGCAGGAGTTTTAGCATGAAAAACGTGCAGGAAAAAATTAAAATTCACGACAGGTATCAGTTTGAGATCAAATATACCTACCCGTTGAATAAGGAACTGCCGGAGACCGACTATCTGGTTGAAACTTTTATTTTCATTCCAAATAATCTCGGAGTGAACGCGGACTCCTACACCAAGCATGATTTCTACAGCGATCTGCAGAAATATATCCGGTTCAAGACGCCGGTATTCCTGCTCGCGTCCATCATCAAGGAAAACGGCCCGCTGGACAGATTGAAGGCGGACATGACCATGCTGGCTGAAGATCCGTCCAATCCGGAAACCGGCAAGGATTATCTTTACCAGTTGAAAATGCTTTGTTCCATCCTGAAAAGCGCGCTGCGGGACGAAGAGGACTATATCGAGACCTGCCAGACATCTTCGGATAAGCATGCCCTGATCGAGCGGCTGCTGGAAAACGTCACCAGAATCACCGACAGTTTTCGCCGGCTGCGCCCGATCATCCAGGTTCCGCATCTTCAGCATGAGCAGATAACTTTTTACAATTTTTCCGACGAGTATATCAGTTTAATGGTCGAAAAATCGCTGTTCAAACTGCTGGAATACATGAAAGACATTGAAATCAAATCCAGGGACGAACTTTGCATCCGGATCACGGACATCATCAAAAAAGAAATTAAATACCGCGAAGAAAACCATTATCCTTCACTGGTCCGGGAAAACTCCAGCAACGAAGAGATTATTTACCGGATGCGGATTTTAAAGAAAATCATGGGCAGCATCCTGTTTCTTAAAACGTTCACCCAGACCGAAGGGCGGATGGTCGAGCAGATACTGATGGGGCTGGCGGCCGGCATGGCAATGGCATTTGCCACTGGCATGCTGTTCTTATCCCGGCGCGTATTTTCCGACCTGACCCTGTCGCTGTTCATTGTCCTGGTGGTCAGTTATATCTTCAAAGACCGGCTCAAGGAACTGTCCAAAATCTATATGGTCGGATTTTTGAAAAAATATATGTACGACTATAAAACCATACTCATGACCAACTTGACCAGAATCGGGTTCTGCCGCGAAACTTTCACCTTCCTCAAAGAGAAGAATCTGCCGGCGGAAATAGTCAAAATCCGCAATAAGGACTATCTCGCCGAGCTGGATAACGGCTATGTCGGCGAAAGTGTGATTTACTCAAAGAAATACATCAAAGTGTACTCTTCGGAATGCCGCAGGATTTATGCGGATTTCCAGGTGGACGGTATCCACGATATCATCCGCTTCAACATCCGCCACTTCCTGGACAAAATGGACAACCCGGAAAGCCTGCTCTATTTCCCGGACGCTCCCGGCAGTTTCAAACTGGTGCCGGGCTTATGCACTTATCACATTAATCTTATTCTCAAATACGGGATGGGCGACCAGAAGGAGTATCATAAATTCCGCCTGGTCCTGAATCGCGACGGCATCAAGCGCATTGTCGAAATGCCATGTCCGGCAATCTGACGGAACTGACAGGTTATAAATAAAAATCTTCATAAATATTTGCAGGGAAAATAATGAAAGCACTGCCGGCGCTCTTTGAAAATAATAAAAAATGGGCCTCGGAAATCCGGGCGTCCAATCCGGAATTTTTCTCCAGGCTTGCCGCGCAGCAGGCACCGGAATACCTGTGGATCGGCTGCTCGGACAGCCGGGTGCCGGCAAACGAAATTGTCGGGTTGCTTCCGGGAGAACTGTTTGTCCACCGGAACGTCGGCAATCTGGTGATTCACACTGACATGAACTGTCTTTCGGTTCTCCAGTATGCGGTGGACATGCTCATGATCAAACATGTGATCGTCT
>CAIJKT010000599.1 GCA_903821255.1 uncultured Lentisphaeria bacterium
AAGAGGTGGATCATGTCTGAAAAACCGTGGGATGGACGTCATTTGCTGCTGCTTAGCGGACCGATGGGAACAGGCCATGTTCAGGCCTCGCTGGCGCTGGCCAAGTATGCAAGTGAGCGCTATCCTGAAATGAAAGTGACTCATCTCAATGTCGTCGAACTGATGACGCCGGGATTGAAGATATTTTTTACTGACTATTATCATTTTATGCTGCGCCATATGTCGCTCATCTGGCGCTACATGTATCACTCATCGAATGTGCCGCCGGCCCATGCCCCGGTTTTCAGGAAACTGCTGGCTGCATGGCGCGGCACATTCGAGAGGCGTCTGATAAAGCGGATTACAGAGTGTAATCCGGACTATATTATCTGTACTCATTTTTTACCTGCTGAAGTGCTCGGCAGAGCAAAAAGCGAGCGGAGAATAAACTGTTTTACGTCCAGCGTGATAACCGATTTTTCGGTACACTGGGTCTATATCCAGACACAGTTGGATCTGTTTTTTGTTGCCAATCACGATATGTCGCTGATTATGCACTTGCGTGGTGTCGGACGGGAAAAGATCTATATCACCGGCTGTCCTATTTTACCCGGGTTTTCTAAATCTTATTCCGACGAAGATAAAAAACGGTTGCGTGCTGAACTGGGGCTGCCGCCTGATGCTAATTTGATAATGGTAATGATGGGCGGCGAAAATATTGGTCGAATTGCGCTTATTACCAGGACTTTGCTGGATAATTTCCCCGGAGTATCCGTGTTGGCAATGACCGGCAGAGATAAAAAACTGTATCAGCAAATAGAGAAAATTGAGAAGAAATATCCGGGCAGGGTTTTCCCTATCTCATTTACTACACGGGTTAATGATTACATGGCCATCTGTTATCTGGTAGTTTCCAAACCGGGTGGAATAACGATATCAGAATGTCTGGCGATGAAGAAGCCTATTATTGTCATGGACCCGATTCCCGGGCATGAAGAAAAGAATGCGGCATATCTGGCCACTCACGGGCTGGCCGCTTTCTCTGAAAGCCTGACCGACCTTACCCTGATGGACGCCGAGCCAGGAGCTACCTGGATGCAGATGGTTTCGAATAACCACAGTATTTATGACCGGCATGATGCCGCCGGGAAAATTTTGAAAGTAGTTATTGAGTGGGAAGGCAACCCTCCTGTTCAAAATTGAAATTCCAACTGCACCGGGCCGGATTCCTGTTCGGGAAAGCCGGAGACGGTGACGCCGAGCAGGCGGACTTTGCGCCGGCCGGCCTCCGTTTTTTTCAGCAGGCTGATGGCGGTATTCCGGATAAAGTCATATTCATTAATCAGACAGGGAAGGGTGAGGCTGCGGGTAACTGTCTGGAAGTTTTCGTAGCGCAGTTTTAGGGAGACTGTCCTGCCGGCGAGGCCCTCTTCTTTCAGCAGAGATTCCACTTCACGGGATAAATCTTCCAGAATTTTGATTATTTCAGGGATGTCGGAAATATCAATTTGCAGCGTGGTTTCCCGTCCGAGCGATTTGCGCGGAACATCAGTTTCAACTTCCCTGTCGTCAAAACCCCGTACGATATTGTAATAGTAGAGGCCTGATTTGCCGAAATTTCTGATCAGTTCAGCCTGGTCAAAGTTCTTTAAATCCAGGCCGTTATTGATGCCCAGCGCCTTCATCTTTCCGGCAGTGACTTTGCCGACGCCGTAGAATTTGCCGATAGGCAGTTTTTCGAGAAAATCATTGGCCTTGTCAGGCGTAATCACGGTCAGCCCGTCAGGTTTGTTGATGTCGGACGCCACTTTTGCCAGAAACATGTTGAAAGATACTCCGGCAGAGGCGGTAAGCCCGGTTTCCCGATGGATGCGTTCACGGATTTCCGCGGCCAGCAGCGTTGCGGAACGGCAATGTTGCTTGTTTTCAGTAACATCGAGAAAGGCTTCATCCACTGATACCGGTTCAACCAGATCGGTATAATCATAAAATATCTTCTGTATCTGAGCCGAAACGGCGGCATATTTTTCCATGTTCACCGGCAGAAAAATTCCTTGCGGACAGAGTTTCTTCGCCTGTCCGGCCGGCATTGCCGAATGAACGCCGAATTTTCTGGCTTCGTATGAACAGGTACTGACGACCCCGCGTTTCCCGGGATCGCCGCCGACGATCACCGGTTTGCCGCGCAGCGCCGGATTGTCGCGGATCTCGATTGAAGCGAAAAACGCATCCATATCAATATGTATGATTTTACGGATTTTCGTCATTTTTGAAGCCTGATAAAGTTTTATCTAAAATAATAAAGGCCGGGGCAAGCCGGCCTTTATTGAACAATTGAGAGAATTGAAATTACCGGCGTCCGCCGCCACCCATTCCGCCGGCTCTGCCGCCGCCAAATCCACCGCCACCCGTTCCACCGCCGGAATAGGCCTGATGGAAATTGCCGACTCGCATTGATTGTCCGTAATTTCGTTGTCCGCCTCCCGCGTTCGGGATAGCACCTGGGCGTGATTCCTGCCGGTTTATCGATTGCTCATAAGCATTGATCCGGTTATCAAAATTATTGATATTGGCGTTGTTGCTGTATACCGGTTTCGGCACGGGGCGCGGCGTCGGTCTCGGATGCGGACGGTTATGATGATGCCAGTACCAGTTTACCGGATAATAGGAGCCGCCGACACAATAAGTATAGCCGTAACCGTCGTCCGGAGTATAGTTGAAATTATTATCAACCGGTATTGGCTGAGTCTGCTGGCTGCTGTCTGCGCTGCCGCTGGACGAGTCGGCTGGTTGAGACGCATTGGCTGAAGCGCTGGAATTATCGCCGGCGGCAGCGTTATTGTCCTGATCCGGCGCGGGAATATCCTCCTGCGGCGGAGGGGTATTCTGAGTGTTCATGGACGCTGCATATTCTCCATAAATGTTCAGGTATTTATTGATAATATCCACTGAACGGTTGACGCTTTCGGTGAAAACCGGAATGCCGTTGACCTTCTGATATGTGGCCTGGGCTCCTGTCGGATAAATATACCCGGTCCAGACATCGTCAGGCGGCAGATTTACGCCATCCAGCAGCACTTTTTTGCTTTTAATCGGCTTCCCGGTGGTGACTTCCTGGACTTCCACTACGCAACCCTGCTGGATCGGACCGACTGATTTAATTTTCACTAAGCGGCGCAAGGCAAAAACGGCATACCTCAAATCTGCCGGATTGATGTTGATGTCGGCACCTGCAAGTTTCTGCTGGACTTCTTTTTTGATCGCCTCCAGACGGTTTTTTTCGGTGCCGGCAACATCTTCCATTTCTGAAGATGAGTATTGCTTGACTTTCGCATCAAACTGCTGGCTTGTCACCGGCGTATAACCAAACCGTTTCTGGATATCCGCCGGAAGGTTGGTGAACGCAAGTCCGCGCAGGATGTAATTGCCGCCGGCATCAGTATAGCCGATATCAATTCCGGAAGGGTTTACTCCCTCAATGGTGATATTTTTATAAATTGTGCCATCGACAGTTTGGATATCTTCCGCATAGGCAAGACAGGGAAACAATATGAGCCCGGTAAGCAGGAACAGCAGTTTTTTCATCTTTCCGCTCCGTCTGTAAGGATTATTTTGGGTTTTCTCTCTGATTACTATATACTATTAACCGGAATTCCAATTAGTCAATAAAAATAAACAGCGGTATTCTTTAATTCTGAATAAGTTAGTTTATTATTCCTGGTTATGCTCAGTTTCCGGTTTCTCTGCTGTGGTTTGATCCAGCTCTGCTGTTTTGCAGTGGTCCTGGTATACGGCATACTGGATCATGCTCATGAACAGCAGCATCAGCATCGCCTGGGAGAGAATCACCATGTCGATTTTGTAATCACCCCAGAGCAGCGGCAGAACGCTGAGTCCGATGATCAGGGCCATCAGATGCACCATCTGGACGGCGCGTTTCCGGCTCATGCCCATTTTTACGAAACGGTGCGAAAGATGATTATGATCCCCGATGTATACGGGTTTGTGGTGGTAAAGCCGGATTGCAACCACGGAAAAGGTGTCGAACAGCGGGATTGCCAGGATGAACAGCGGGATCAGGATTGGAAAACGGGTAAGTGAATAATCACGGGAGAAGTAAGTGACGCTGGCGCTCATTACCGCCAGCAGATATCCCAGCAGATGGCTGCCGGAATCGCCCATGAAGATAGTTGCCGGGGAGTGGTTGAAAAACCAGAATCCGACACAGATGCCGCAGGTCAGCGCCCCGAATACGGCGATAAAATATTGGCCGTTCATGGCGGCTACGGCGGTGAAAAGCGCCATTGCGATTGTAACTGTTCCCACCGCCAGCCCGTCCATGTTGTCAAAGAAATTGATGGCATTGATCAGCAGCATGATCCAGAACACCGAGATGCACCAGATGATGGCCGGATTGTTGAAAAATACGCTTATTTTGATACCGCCTAAAGTGACGGCGACGGCGGCAATGACAAACTGGCCGAGGAACTTGGTGCCGGCCTTGAGCGAAAATTTGTCATCGAACAGGCCAAGCATCGTGGCGAGAAATGCGCCGAGGCAGATAAAAAACACCCTGCCGCCGACATAATTTACTCCGGAGATGTTATTGGACAGGTCTTTGGAGACCGTTCCGGAATTGAACGCGTTAATTGCGACATAACCCAGAATGATCGCGAGAATCCACGCTGAAAACATTGCGGCGCCGCCCAATAGCGGCGTAGCCTTGGCGTGTTTTTTATGGTCTTCGCACTTGGGACGGTCCATGAAATCAGTCTTTTCAGCGATTTTCTGAAAAACCGGAGTAAAGCCCAGCGACAGTACTGCACCAAGAAGAAACACAAACAAGTAAAGGTGCTGCCATAAAATCATTTAGATTCCTTCGTATTTGTTTTTACTTTCACATTGAAAAATGCGAAAGTTTCAGTATTCTTAAATCCATTAGTATTTCTACTATAGCAGATATTGTTTAATTTAAAAATAGAAGATTATAATTATGAGATCACAATATGTGTTCGGCCCGGTTGCTTCCAGGCGGCTCGGGATATCGCTCGGGATTGATCTGGTGCCGTCTAAAACCTGTTCGCTGAACTGTGTTTACTGCGAAGCCGGTGAAACCGATGCGCTTTTACTGGATCGCAGGGAATATGTTCCGATCGACGATGTTCTGACCCAGCTTGAAAAGGTGCTGGAGTCAAACATTAAAATTGATTATCTGACTTTCTCCGGGGCCGGCGAGCCGACACTGAATTCCGGGCTGGGACGGGTTGTTGATTTCATCAAGTCCCGCTACCCGCAGTATCCGGTCTGTCTGCTGACTAACGGAACCCTGCTGGGCGATCCGCAGTTGCAGAAAGAGATCGAAAAGGTTGACCTGGTGATTCCGTCGCTGGACGCATCCTCGCAGGAGGAGTTTGAAAAGATCAACCGCCCGGTTCAAGGACTGGATTTTGACTCATTATGCCGGGGGTTGTTCGAATATGGCCGGAAGCGTACTTCCAAAGTATGGCTGGAACTGTTTATTGTTCCCGATGTAAATGATTCGGACGAGTCTATCGCGAGATTTGCCGGGATTGTCAAAGCCATTAATCCGGATAAAGTTCAATTGAATACTCTGGACCGTCCCGGCTGTGTTGACTGGATCAAGCCTTCTTCGCGCGAAAACACGCTGCGGTTTGTCCGGGCGCTGGAGCCGTTTGTGCCGGTGGAGGCCGTTGGACCTTTCAGATACAAGAGCGCCGCGCTGCGGTCGGATGTCAGGCTTGAGGAATTTGATCAGAAGATAATGGATCTGGTGGGCCGCCGCCCCTGTACTGTTGACGATTTGCGGGTGGCCCTGGGCGCCGATGAGAAAACGGTGAAGGCGCATCTCGACATTTTGCTGCGTTCCGGCAGGATTCAATCCGAGCGGCAGCCCCGGGGCGATTTCTTCAGTCTCGCCTGAAACCGCGCGGACTCTACGGACACAACGGACATAACGGACATACGGGCTGATAAATAAATGGCAGTTAAAAAAGAAGAATTTGTGGTATGGGCCGGCTGCACAGCGGACAAGGTGCTGCATGAGGGGCAGACTTTAATTCCGCCGGCCGGGTGGATTTTTGTGGAGAGCGGGGACGCCGGATTGACGCGCCGACTCAAGGCTGCCGGGGATTACTGGCTTATGGTGCATCGCCGCCGCAATCGCATTGAGGCAACCGGCCTGTGGGTTTCCGCCGATGCCGTGAGGGAGGTTGAGACCCGGCTGGAAGCGGAACGTTCCGACCCGGCACATTTGAAAAAACTGGAGTCGGGCAAAAAATACCGCGAGGCGAAACAGGAAAAATATGAAATTGAATTTCGCAGTGCGGTTTTGTCCTTTCTGGCATTTGCCGGAAAATGGTCCGCGTTTGCTGAAATGCTTGCCGATGCCGTGACGGTTCATGCCGTGCCGGTCGGCAGCGGCACTGTCGCCAGAACGCTGCGGATTCCGCTGGAACGCCGGGCGGAAGCGGCGGTGATTGCATGGATGCGTCATCAAACGACCGCGTATGACAATATGTCCATTGCACGCATCAAAGGGGAGCGCCGTGAAGTCCGCCGCAGACTTGCTGAACGTTCACGCCAGCTTCTGAGCAAATACCGTTCCGGCGAAGACGTTGATACAGCGCTCTGTCCGTTGGCGAAGGTATTAAAATGATGTCATTCCGTCCAGGAAGCGGTATCTTTTTAACGTTATGATTCTGCTGAATAAATAGCCGGTCAGCCATTAACAGCCATCATTCCTTCCGGCAAAAATCAACATGCGCATTACAATTTTCCTTGGATTTGCCGTGATTACCGGCTTTGGGGCTCTTGTTAAATGGCGTACATGGTGTATTTTTTATTCATAAATTCAGAAATCAGAAAGGATTGTTATATGCATAAAAGTCTGTTGATCGCGGCGGCGCTGGCTGTCGTTTTTTTTGCCGGCTGCGCCAGAGAAGTGATTGTTCCCGAAGTGCTTCAGCAGACGGTGAACAGCAAAGTCTATACTAAATGCAATCTTTGGTATCAGAATCCCGAGAATATGTCCTGCGTCAATATTCAGAAAGGCAAGTTCATCCCGTTTGGCTCTGAAATCGAGATTGTCGGCGCGAGTGAGCGCAAGGTTGTCTTTAAAGACATGAATGGCATTCAGTATACGATCAAGTTTGATGATTCGCTGATGATGGTTCCGATTGAAACTTACATCCGGCAGATTTTTACCTTGTCTGATAAAGCTGAACAGACCAAAGACCTGGACCCGGCAGTTGTCGGCAAGCTTGAAAAAGGCATCGTCACCGCCGGCATGAACCGGCGCGACGTTTTGCTGGCATACGGAACTCCGGCGGCATTCAGAACCCCGACGCTGGAAAACAGCACCTGGATTTACTGGGTTGATGATAATTCAACGATAAGAGTGGTTTTTCGTGCCGATAAAGTTAAAACTATCTTAAATTTTAATGACTGAAAAATAAATATCCGGAAGAGCAAAGAATCATGAGTAAAAAAGCAATTCTTGTTACAGGCGGCGGCGGTTTTATCGGTTCCCATCTGTGTGATCGTCTGCTTAAAGACGGTCATGACGTGATCTGTGTGGACAATTTTTACACCGGCTCGAAAGACAACATCCGCCATCTGCTTGCCCACCCTGATTTCGAACTTATCCGTCACGATATTACCATGCCGCTGTTTCTTGAGGTCGATGCCATATACAATCTGGCGTGTCCGGCATCGCCGGTTCATTATCAGAACAATCCGATCCATACCACCAAGACCTGTGTGATGGGCGCGATCAACATGCTCGGAATTGCCCAGCGGCTTAAAATCCCGATACTTCAGTCTTCCACTTCGGAGGTGTACGGCAATCCGCTGGAGCATCCGCAGAAGGAATCTTACTGGGGTAACGTCAATTGCATCGGCCTGCGCAGTTGCTACGATGAAGGCAAGCGTTGTGCGGAAACGCTGTTTTTTGACTACAACCGCCAATGCGGAGTTCAGATCAAAGTGGTGCGCATTTTCAACACTTACGGTCCGCGAATGCTGCCTAACGACGGGCGCGTGGTCAGTAATTTTATTGTCCAGGCACTGAGTAATCAGGACATTTCCATTTACGGCGACGGCTCCCAGACGAGAAGTTTCTGCTACGTTTCCGACCTGGTTGAAGGTCTGGTCAGAATGATGGATACGCCTTCGGAAATTACCGGCCCGATCAATCTCGGGAATCCCGGCGAGTTCACCATGCTGGAACTTGCCGATCTGGTGATCGAGATGACCGGTTCGAAATCCCGCAAGGTTTTCAAGCCGCTTCCCCAGGACGACCCGTCCAAGCGCAAACCCGACATAACCCGGGCCGGTGAAGTTCTCGGCTGGAAACCGACTGTTCAGCTTCGTGAAGGGCTCCAGAGAACAATCGACTATTTTATTTCCAGAACGAAATGATTACTGAACTTTTTACTTTACAGGAAATCGCGCAGGCTTCCGGCGGACAGTGGCATAAAAATCCGGCGTCGCCGGCAAGCATTGCCGCAGTGAAGACAGACTCCCGCGAGGATTGCTCGAACGCGCTTTTCATCGCCTTGTCCGGTGAAAATTTTGACGCTCATGACTTTCTGCCGAAAGCGGTCGCCGCCGGGGCCGCGGCGCTGTGCATCAACTGGAAGTTTGCCGGCCTGATCGACCCTGCCTGGCAGATCCCGGTGCTGCTGACTGATGACACGCTCCTGGCTTATCAGCAGCTTGGCGCGTTTCATAAAAACCGCCTGAAAGGGCTTAAAACCGTAGCGGTTACCGGCAGCATGGGCAAGACCAGCGTCAAGGAAATCATCCGTTCGATTCTGGTTGCCGCCGCCGGGCCGGATGCGGATCACGCGACAGTAGGCACTACCAACAACCAGGTCGGAGTTCCTCAGAATCTGCTTGCGCTGACTGCTCAACACAAATATGCCGTAATTGAAATGGGAACCAACCACCACGGTGAAATCGAACCTTTGAGCCGGTGCACCCGCCCGGATGTCGCGGTAATAAATTCAATCGGACCCTGTCATCTGGAGCATTTGCACGACCTGGACGGCGTTGCCAGGGAAAAATCGATGATTTTAGCGCATCTGAATCCCGCCGGAACGGCGGTTATTCCCGATGTTTCCAGCGGGATGCAGATTATTGAGGCGGCTGCCGCCGGATTCAACACAATGCGTTTTGGAACTACCGCGGCGGCGGACGTCCGGGCTGCCTACCTGGGCGGAAAACTGCACGGCAGCACCCTTGAACTCACTTTTAAATGCCTGAATAACCAGTCCCGCCGCTTCGAGTGGCTGCTTTCCGGAGCCCATCAGGCCGTGAATGCCGCCGCCGGAGCATGCGCCGCGATTGCGCTGGGAATTGATCCCGACTGCATTGTCGCCGGACTGAAAAATTGCGTCCTGCCGGGCATGCGCATGAAAATCAGCGAAAAGAATGGCGTCACCTGGATCAATGACGCTTACAATGCCAATCCAGGCAGCATGCTGGCCGCACTGCACTGGCTGAATGAATTTGCCGAGCAGGACAAGCTGGTGCTGGTGCTGGGCGATATGCTTGAACTGGGCAGTGCCTCGCATGATGAACATAAGAAAGTCGCCGCCGCCGCGCTGAAATTATTCCCGTTGGCTGAATTTTTCTTCGTCGGCAGCAGAATGGCCGCCGCACTGAGTGAACTCAGGCCGGTCGCGGCTGTCATTGTCTGTGAAGATTCCGCCGAAGCCGCGAAAAAAGTTGAGAGCGCCCTGATGCCTGGAAAGATGATTCTACTTAAAGGTTCACGCGGTGTTCACCTGGAAAAGGTTGAACCGCAACTATGAAACCGGTAAATG
>CAIJKT010000600.1 GCA_903821255.1 uncultured Lentisphaeria bacterium
TCGGGAATTATGAGATCAGCGATAGGACATATTTGTGGACTGGCTATTGGGTGATCCAGATATACCTGGACAAGGCGTACCAGACGCCGATGAAGGCGATGGACATATATGCATCGGCCAAAGTCGTCGGGCCGTCCTATGTGAAGGACTCAAAGGATCAAAATGCCCTTTTTGTGGACAGAGTAATTTTAGTAGACACAGAGAAAGGCTTTGTATCGGATCAAAAACTGCTCATTGATTTGAATAGTCTTTCGTTAACCTCAGCTAAAGTCACAGAAGAAGATGGGCAAAAATATGTCCGCGTGGATGGGTTGCCGCAGGCAGGAACCGCTTCTGTTAATGCAGCTATATCATTAGATGGCGTAAAGCGTATTAAGATCACCTTGAAGTATCGTACCGATATAGCCAAATCTGAACTTCACAATGGGGCATGGTATTGTTTTGTTTTTACGAACAAAGGTTATAGTCGAGGAGCCAATGGTTTCGCTTTTCCATTAAGTGAAAAATGGTCGCAAGTGGAGAAAGTAATCGAAGTTCCGGCAGATGTCACTGACATGAGTGCGCAATTGCGCATTCAAGGCGTATATCCGGGTAAATTCATAGATGCCAAGGATATGACAATCGAATTGGAAAAATAATACTGATGAAACTGGGATCAAACTGGAAAATTGTGTTGAAAGGGGACGCTTGTGTCTAAAATAGTTTTTATCGGTGCTGGCAGCGCATTCGGCGCTAAATCGTTCGTTGACCTCTTGTCGTTTCCGGAACTCTGGGAAAGCGAGGTGGTGCTTGTTGATGTGAATCCGACGCATCTTGAGCCTGTGGCCGCGTTCTGCAGGAAAGCGGCGGCAACGCTGAATGCGAATGTGAAGATAACGCTTGCCGAAAACTGGCGCAATGCCGGCGTGCTCGATAACGCCAAATACGTCATCACCTCGTTCGCCCAGGGCGGGCCTGCCTACCAGGGGGTGCCTTATCATCATGAGATCGCCATCCCGGCTGAATATGGGATCTATCAGAATGTCGCCGACACCGCCGGTATCGGCGGCGTGTTCCGGCTGCTGCGAACACTGCCGGAACTGCATGCGATCGGGCTGGAAATGCAGCGGTGCGCACCGGGTTCCTATCTGCTGAACTATGTGAATCCAATGTCGATGCTCACACGTACACTGACCCAGCTGTGCCCCGACATACAGGTGCTCGGGCTTTGTCATAATATCCAGGGTGCCATCCGCTGGATCGCCGACGTTCTCGGCATCTACCGTGGGAAGACGTTGTCTCACAACGAGCTGCGCTATCGGGCTGCCGGCGTCAATCACATGGACTGGTTTCTTGAACTGGAATATCTCGACGGGCGCAACGCCTATCCTGATCTCCTGAAGGCGATAGACATGCCGGACCGGCCTGACCTCCGTGACTGTTTCCCGGTGCAGCGCGAGCTTCTGGACAAGTTCGGTTATTGGACGACCGAGTCGTCAGCGCACTGCGCGGAGTATCTGCCGTATTTCATGCCTCGTGAAGCGTCACGCGCAGCGGTAAAAATCGATATTCGCAAGACCAGCCCGGAGGTGCCGCCGACTGCCACGCGATGGGGGAAAGAATCCAGTTTGGTGATGCAGACGGACGGGAGAAAGCCGCTTGATCTTGCGCGTTCACCCGAATACGGCATGCATATCATCCATGCGCTTGAAACGGACCATGTGTACCGGATGCACCTCAATGTAATCAATAACGGTGCGATCTCCAATCTGCCGGCGGATTACTGCGTGGAAGTGCCATGTGTGGCGGACCGCACCGGGATTCATCCGACCGTCGTCGGCGCACTGCCGGTGCATCTGGCGGCACTCTGCCGCGGCATGGCCGACATGCAGACCCTGGCAAGTGACGCGGCCGTGCACCGCGATCTTACCATGGCCTATCGTGCGTGTCTTATCGATCCGCTCACGGCGGCAAGTGCGACGCCTGCGGCAATTGGTGAATGCTTTACCAAACTTATTGCCGCCGAGCGGCCATGGCTGGAACCGTATTGGAACGATGCGCTCGCCTCATTCCGGCAGTGACCAAATGAATTTTATAAAAAACAAGGAAACCGCCAATTTCGAAACTATGGAGAATAAGACTTTTGCAATTAGCTCGACCAACAGAAAGGGCGCGAAAGAATGAATAAATATTCGACCGTATTGCCGCCGATGTCCAACTGTGCGATAACCGGTTGCCTGGCATCCAGAAATCCTGCTGGCGTGAATGGGGAGGGTGGTTTTTCGTAAAAGTTTGGTAGCGTCCCAAAATGGAGACCTAAGCAGTAAACCTGCTTGATAAAAAATCACAAGAGTTCATTTTAAGATTGCTTAATAACTTAAAAAGGACGAACTCTTGTGAACATAGAATGCACTTTTAACTATAGCGTAGAAGTTGAAGAATGCAACAGCGATTATATGACATCAGGTTTCAAGCAGATTCA
>CAIJKT010000601.1 GCA_903821255.1 uncultured Lentisphaeria bacterium
AGCAATTGCAGCAGGATATGGAAAGAATTTCCGCCGCCATTAATGAAGCGGTCAGTCCGGTCGGGCAGAAGAGAAAATTTACGGAGCAGATAAATTACATCGTTAGCGCTTTCCGTAATGCCGTCAATTATGCCATTGGCAAGATTGACAATCATGATCCGTTATTGGCTGAACATTTCAATTGTGCCATAAGATATGGCAGGATGCCCGGATATTTTCCTGATAACAACATAAACTGGGAGTTATAGAAACAGCATTCGTTTTTCGTGCCGAATTGCCGCCTTATTATGAAACAGGCGGTGATTCGGCATTTTTTTTGCAAAAAACCGTAAAAAATCCAATCATAGATGAAATCTATGAAATCATAGACAAAATCTATGACCTTTACCTGTTGACGCGATTCGCTTTTTCGTCTGGTACGGAATCCAGGCGGCGGAGGCGTTGCCAATCCTAATTATAAAGGAGTTACGTCAATGGGCAAAAAAACTACTAACTTTCATTGTCAGGCCCGCCGCCGGAAACACCAGTCATCCGGCAATTCCTATCGTGGGCTTGATCCGGAACTAGTGAAAATGGTACGACATGCCGCCGCTAAATCCATCGGCAAAGCCGGTCTGAAGGAACACGATCTGCCGGATATCGAACAGGAATTGATGCTGGCGGTACTGAACGGGATGTCCAGATATGAACAAGCTAGAAGTACACGCCATTCTTTCATCAAGGTATTGCTCAAAACCATGATTAACCGAATATTCCGGGATCGGCACAGCGCATCCGGAAAGACCTGCTGCAACCAGGAATCACTTAATCAGGAAATAGAACTTAATGACGAGATTGTCGAGATAATCGAACAGGTGAATGCCGATGGTCTGCTTGAGCAACCGAATTGTCAATCGGCCATGCATACGTTTCGCGACTTGTCCGTAAGACTGGACACAGCAACTGCGATAGCCGGTCTTTCCGGCGATCTACAACGGCTTTGCAAAGAATTGAAAAAACATAGTATTACGGAAGCCGCCCAATCACTGAACCTGCCTCTATGCAAAATCTACCGGGATATCCAGACCATCCGTAATGTATTTGCAATAAAAATTGACTTTCCAACCGAATTAACTGCGAAAAAACACATGTGACTTGGCTAAGAAGAAGTAGAGACCTGCAATTTTTCAAAATCAAAGTAATTCATCACGGAAAGGAAGCCAATTATGGTCAAGCCTGATTTTATTATCATTGAAGCAGCGGAAGAGTATCACGACAAGCGAGATCGATTTCTGTCCAGTCACGCACTCGCGGATTTTCGCAAGTGTCCGGCGCTGTTCCGTAAAAAGGAAACCGGCGAAATCGATGACGAAGACAAACCAGCGTATGCGCTCGGTCGCGCCGCTCACACGCTGACTCTGGAAGGAATCGGAAAGTTTGATGCTGAGTACATCGTCGGGGAACCGGTTAACCCGCAAACCGGCAAAGCTTACGGCAAAAATACCCAGGCATATCAGGCATGGTTCGATGCGCAGGAGATGCCGGTGATTTCACCATCAGATTTCGCGTTTATCAAGCGGCTGCAGATAGCAGTCTGGACACATATTGCAGCTGGCAACTTCTTACAAGACGGCATTGCCGAAGGTGTAGTACGCGTAGAATACTGCGGCGTGCCGTGTCAGATCCGGATGGATTTCTTCAGTCAGGCACACGGCATTATCGACTTTAAGACCTGCGACAATCTCGATTATTTCGAAGCCGATACCAG
>CAIJKT010000602.1 GCA_903821255.1 uncultured Lentisphaeria bacterium
GACAGCACCGCCAAAAGTATAAAACATCAGTTAAATAGTTTATAATTAACGATTTATATTTATTTTTCACTTGATTTATTAGCTTGCTGCGCTATCTTATCTACTTAACTATAAGGATGTTATGTAAATATGATAAATCGACATGATCCGCGACAAATACAGATGTTCGATCGAGTTGAAGAGATTTTACATCCGAAGGCTCAGGCGCGTCTGGATGGAGACTGGCCCGGCGTGTTCCGGCGTGCCATTTTACAACTGATGCCGGTAGACCGGCTCGGGGAAGATTTTTCTTATGACTTCGGTCGTCCGACTAAAGAGCATTATTCGATTTGCGGTCTGATTTTACTGAAGGATTATTTTGGTTGGACCAATGAAGATACGATCGATAAATATCTTTATGACTTGAAAGTGCAGTATGCGCTAAAAATCCAGCCGGACAATTTACAGTTCGGCAGCCGTACCTTGGAGCGTTATCTGAAATTATTTCGCGAAAAAGAGCTTGCGCATAAGATAATGGATGACGTTACCGTAATGATCATCAAAGAACTGAATATCGAAGTTGACAAGCAGCGTCTGGATTCGACTCATGTTTTCAGCAACATGGCAGACTGGAACCGCTCAATGCTGCTGTTCAAGACCACCAGGCGTTTTCTGGTTCAGGTAAAACGTCACGAGGCGAAACTGTATGATGAGATTGATGAGGATTTGCGGGAGCATTACGAATCTCAAGGCGGCTGGATTTATGGCGATGTAAAAACGCGCAATGTTCGTTACGGGAACCATATTTGTAATAATCATGAACAGCTTGGCTGGGACATGCTGCGCTTGATTGAACGCTTTGAAAAACATCCGAAACTGTCAAGCATGAATACCTTCAAAGACATGTTCCGGGTGTTTTCGGAACAATGTGAGATTGATGACGGCAAGGTCAAAATCCGTAAGCATCCAGGCGGCGCGGCTATCGTGAATCCCTCTGACCCGGATGCTTCGATTGACAATAAGGGCGTGGGCTATCAAGTGCAAGTCAGTGAAACATACAATCCTGAAAATCCAGTTCAAATAATTACTGCCGCGCTGCCTCAGACCGCCAGTGAATCTGATCAGAACGCGGTCAAGCTGATGCTTGAGAAAATGGAGAATGCCGGCGCTAAACCGGAAATGCTGCTGGCCGACTCAGGTTATGGTTCAGATGAAAATGTTGTGACCTCGGCTCAAAAAGGAGTTGAGTTAATTGCACCGGCAAATGGCAAAGACGCAGGTAAAGTAGGTCTTGAAGAATGTGAACTGGATAGCGAACAGCGCATTATTAAATGTCCGCTGGGCAAACAGCCCTTATCCAAGAAATTTGATGGAGAAAAGGGACGTGCTGTTTTTGCGGATAAAGTCTGCGGCAACTGCCCCATGCTAAAGCAGTGCTCATCCTCAAAAAGCGGCAAAAACTATGTTATCACTTATGATGCCAAAAGTCTGCGGCTGCGCGAACGCCGGCTTCATGAGAAAACAGAGGAATTTCGAGAAGATTACCGGATGCGCTCAGGAGAGGAAGCATTATTCGGGCGGCTGAAGCAGTTCACGCCGCTGAGGCGGCTTGGTGTCAGAGGAAAAATTGCTGTATATAATGCCATATATTCGATTACGGCAGTACACAATATTATGCAGATGGCAGGATTTTATAAGAAACAGCGGCTCCCCAAACAAAAGAAAACCGGAAATAAGCCGGAAACTGCTTTTTTTACAACTCTCTTCAGTCGGCTATGCCAATTATTGATCTGTGAACAACAGATGGCGGCATGAAAATCACGAATTAGCGGCAGAAATATTTTCCCAAAGTCCATCTGTAATTCGATTTTTAGCGGCAGTGGACTTTTGGCGGTGCTGTC
>CAIJKT010000603.1 GCA_903821255.1 uncultured Lentisphaeria bacterium
AGTTGCTGCGGTAACGGCCGCCCGCGGAAAGCAGATCCACTCCGTCATTGTTTTTCCAGTCCTGGAAGTCAGCTCCTATTTTGCCGTCGTTTTCGGCATATATTTCATAAAGGGTGAACTTTATTTCCGCCTGAAGTATCGGCTGGTCATAATATTGCAGCATGCTGTCGACAGCCTTCTTGCTCCATCCGGGAACCACTATGAACAGCGCGTTCAAGCTTTCCTCAACCAGAATAATGTCTCTGCCCTGCTGCAATTCCCAGGATGAATCCATGTTATAGAACGGAACTCCTGTGGCGGCTGGATTATAGGTGGTGGTGGCCCCGACGTTAATGAGCAGTGTTCTGAGCTCGTTAGCGCTACGGTATTTGGGAAAATACACATAACGCGTAGTGCCGGATGAGTTGATCAGCTTCGGCTGGTCCAGCGTCTTTACGATTTCGTCAATGCCCTGGCCGTTTTCCTGCGGGCCGAAGCGGTCCGCCTCCGCCGACACGATCAGATACCTTGCTCCGTTATTGTACCTGATGACTTCAACGTAGGTATTGTCCTGGGTAATCTTTTTCGAACGCACCGCGGAAATAATTAACGGGCGCAGTTCGTAAATGTCTGCATATTTTATTTCATATACTTTGGTTATGACGTACGGGTCAGTGTTGTTCCGGATAAAATGCACCTTGTCGGTATCGTTTTCCAGATTCAACCGGATTTGCGGCTGAATCGCCGTCTGCCCGTAAGGCTGTGTCGCATTGTTGTTGTTCGACTTGACCGCCTCTGAAGGCACCACAGACTGTCCACACACATTTACGGCGACCGCAACTAAAATACCCGCCGCCATGGAGATTGCATATTTGATGTTCATATGTCAGTTCCCGTTTTCTTTAAGAGTCTGAATAGCAGGGAAATCGGCTTCAGTAAGCAGTTTGCCGGTCCATCTGGCGTAAAAGTCTTCGGGATGCACCAGGCGGCCTTTAACCGTCACGAACACCTTGGTGTCCGAATCAATGGTTGTCGTCGTGCTGAACAGATATTTAAGTATCGGAATATCCGACAGGAAGGGCATGCCGATGGTCTGCTCGACTTTCTGCATCTGATCGAACGTTCCCAGCAACTGCTCGGTACAAAGCTCAAACGTCAGGTTCGAAGAGATCGCACTGCCCTCCACCAGCTCAGTTCCGCGGTTATTGCGTTCAACCACATTGTTAATATTCAATACATAGCCGAATTGGATTGTTCCGCACGTTTTATCATAAGTGGTCTGATCGAATGCATCCCCTTTGTAAATCTGGTTCACTTCGCCGTGTGCTTTAAAGCAGATGACAGGTCTGATCACGTTTAATGAAAACTCCGCATTCTCGCTGGCGGTTACGCTGGTTTTGTCATTAACATCCTTTTCGATGTTCTGGAACTGCGGAGATATTTTTACATTATAAGTTTTGGTGTAGCTGTTGACCACCGTCAGAGTTCCGGCCGAAGACACTTTGGCCAGTCCGCTCTGGGACAGTACTCTGACGAAACTCAGGTCAAACTGCGGCGCGGTAAAAAAACCGCCATAGGAAAACGAGGAGAACTGATCCATATTGGACAGAAATTTCTCGACAGTCTGAAAACTTGCGGATTCAAGCCCGGCCTGAAAAATATTCAGTCCCGGCCCGTTTTTCCAGGCCAGATAATCCAGCCCGAGATCGTCCAGCACACTGGCTCTTACTTCATAAACCTTGAACTCAAGTTCAACTTGCGGCGACGGCCGGTCAAAGGCCTTGGCCCACGCCAGAATAACCTGGCCGGCAGCAGGAGTATCCTTCCAGTAGATCAGATTGGAGGTGGGATCGCGGTAAATTTGGCCGACGTTGTCTCTTACTCCGGCATTCAGCGACACCACCATGGACTCGGTGGACCGGTACTTCGGCAGATACGCATAGCGGAAAATGCCGGTGCTGTCAATAACCGATCCCGCCGTATCCAGCTTGCCGCCGGGACGGTCCAGGTTCTTGATCATCTCGTCCACATACGCCAGCATTGCCGGCGGGGTGCTGACCAGCAGAAACTGCTTCTTCGCGTCAACGAAGTTCAGCCGCTGAACGTCCGAATTGGTGTTGTAGCGCTTGACCGCGCCCTGAATAAACGGAGTTATATCCACGGCCCTGACATACTGCAGCGAATACACCCTGGACACGAACCTTTCCTGGACATCGTCCTGCAGCAATTCCAGCTTCTTCACTTTTTCGGCATAAACCGTGCTGAATTGAGCGACCGCCAGAATCAGACAGGCAGTCAGCAATAAGCCCTTTCTTTTACTCATAGATGACTATGTTCCTCGTTTTTTGAACTATGTTTCATAATTGTTATACTGTCTTTATCCAAATACGTAAAAATTCTAAATTTCAAAGCAGGGGATTTTTTTATACGAGAGAAAAACACCGCCTGTCATGGCATAAATGTATTCTAAAGTAAAAGGGCTGAAACTGAACCACCTTTTTTGTGCAATAAAAAAAGGATGAAACAGCCCACTGGAAAGCAGCCCGGAATTAATTTAGCACCATAAAATGGATTTGCCAATTTGCTGCCGTGCATCTTGTTCCGTAATTTGCGCGCGAATATGGACATGAAAAATATATCCGCCGGTTGATTTTTCCATGTACAGTGCAAAATTAATGTTAATGAATATAACTCAAAGGACCGGATATGCGTATAATTAAATTATTTATGATCTTCCTTGCGGTTATGGCCCTGTTCCCGGGGTGCAACAATCTCGGCGTTGCTAACACTACCACCGCGGAATGGTTCCAGAAAAATGGCAGTATGACCTTCAGAAGCAATGAGATCAGCAGCAATTGCCGCAATTTTCTGCTGGCCCGCCAGATGAGTAAACTTTATGATGAAGACCCGGAGTCTGCAATCTATTGCATATATCAGGATTACCGTGTCTCCCATGAACGGTATTATCTGACTGTGCTGACTGAATTATGCTTCATCGCCGGCATGAATGCCGGCGACAATGATAAAAGAATCGCGTTTCACTGTGCCGCCGCTTATTTCGCCTACCAGTATCTATTCTGCAAGAGTGTTCATCCGGATATACCCTTGCCTTACGACATGGATGTTTTTATCATAGCCAGATACTATGACAGCGCCCTGGATACGCTTATCGATTATTTGAACAGCAAGCGGATTGTCTTTAACAAGTCCTATAATCTGCCGGCAGTTGCCGGATTGACTCTCACATTTGAGGAGCCATTAAATGAACTGCCGTTTGTTATTGATAAATCAGTTCAAGTTCTGTCCTGTTATCGTTTTATGGCTGAAGGTTTTTATGTTTATTCCTATAAA
>CAIJKT010000604.1 GCA_903821255.1 uncultured Lentisphaeria bacterium
ATCCGGTTTCTAAGCCCGAAATTCTTATTGCTCAGGAAGAAGCAATAAAATATCAAAATGCTGAAAGAAACTGCAAAAAGCAAAATTATTAATGACGGTATTTCCATTATATTTTATCGGATTTCCCAAAAAATTGATATTTTCCCACATTACCCATAAAATTGCTCCAAACCCGCGGTTTTTCAACTCCGGGTTTGCTTTATTTGCCGAAAACATAGTGTTCCGCTCTGCGGCGGAAGACCGGATAAATAGATTTTTGAACGCGGGAAACAGGATTTTATTGTTTATGGACGTCAAGCACTTTGCGGATATCCACGGCCATGTTGGCAAGCCGGTGCGGTTTGGGGATAAAGCCGCAAGCGCCCTGATTGAGCAGGTCTTTGACTTCCTCTTCGGAAACATATCCGCTGGAAAGCAGGATTTTGGCATTCGGATCGATAGCTTTGATTTTGAAAAAAGTCTGATGTCCGCCTTGTTTCGGCATAATCATGTCCAGCAGCACAAGGTCTATTTCCCGCGGATTTGCTTTGTAAATCTCGACGGCATCCAGACCGTTTTCCGCCAGCAGAACAGAATATCCCAGCTCCTGCAGGGCTTCAATGAGGAAGTCCCAAATCGTTTCCTGATCGTCAACGATAAGAATTGTTTCCGTTCCGCGCGGAAGATCGTTTAATTTTTCTGACATTTGCTTTACTCCGAAATACATGAATACACTTAATTATATAACAGAAATCAGAAGAAAGCAATTGCGGAATCAATTTTGATTGATAAGAGTTCCAAGCCGGGCCTTGATGACCGGCATGAATTCGGTGTTTTTAAACATATTCAGCAAAGCGTCGGCGGCCGCGGCCGCCTGGGGTTTATCATAAACGGCGACGACAAAGATTGATTCCGCCGTGCTGTCGATTACGGCCAGGCACAATTCCTTGATGTACGGCCTGCCCTCGGTTACCTCCGGGCTGAAGATATTGCCTTTAAGACAGGCGATATCGGCGTCAAATACTTTCCGGCTGCCGGCCAGTTCGGGTTTGGCCTTCTGGAGCAGTTCGTAAAGTCCCTGCGCGGAGAAATCATGCCAGTTGCGGGATTTGATAACGCCGCCTTTTTCCTCAAAATAAATATTGCCGTAATTCACCATGGTGATTCTATGGCCTTCAATGTTCTTTCCGACGACATTGGAAGTTCCGGTGTCGAAATACTCATCAAGCTCGCGAAGATGTTTAATCCATTCTATATATGAGTTGAACCATGCGCCATGTTCTTTCATGTGCAGTGAACGCTTATACGTCAGGTATGCTTCAGCCCGGACATAATCATCCGCTCTGAACTGCTTGTATAAATTGCTCAGGATGTCGGCTTTCCAGTATTTTTCCTGCGAAGCCTGCTGTCTGGAAATCACTGTCGCCAGATTCAGCTTCTGGGTTTCCTGTTCTTTTATTTTGTCCTCCAGCTCTTTAATTTTGCCGGTCATTTCGGCAATCGCGCCTTCCGCGACCTTGATCCTGGATTCGGATTTCTTAATTTCCCCGGACAGCTTGTTATCATTTCCGGCTTTGCTGGAAAGCAGCTCTTTCAACTGGAATTCCAGGCTTTTTACATAATCGGCTTTTTCTTCAAACTCAACCGCCTTTTTGGTGGATTCCAGGTTGGTGATATAATTTTTCAGCTTCCAGTAAAGAACGTCCTGCTTCTGGGTGCGTTCCTCCGGAAATATCGCCATGATCCTCGTGGCTTCCACCGCAAGCGCGGTCGGGGGCATATTGGGATTGGCAAGCTTTTTCTCCAGCATCCCGACCCGGTCTTCAATGAAAGCGGTTTCATCCGGCTCTTTATTTGAAGCATGAAGGATGGCCGCCGCAATCAGAACAATAAACGGAATCGGGAAGATGGTGACCATGCTCCAGAACAGCCAGTCCCGGCGGTTTTTCAGTTTTTTGGCATTCTCGTTTATCTTGATCTGGGGCTGGCTTTGGGATTGTTCCTTCTCCCGGTTTTGCACCGACTGGCTCTGAAGCTGATAGTCGAGGCGGGCGATGGAAATGGTATGCACGTCCGGCACCAGATATTTATTGGGCGCGGTCGTCTGGCGGACGTGCCAGATCTCCTTGATCAGCGCTTCCGTGTCCTTAAAGCGGTCATCCGGAAGCTTTTCCATCATCTTCTTTACCAGATTCGATACCCTGAGCGAAATACCCAGGCCGAGCCGGTGAAGCGGAACCGCAGTGTCGTTGAAATGCTGCTGCGCCACTGCCTGGAAGGTTTCCGCCTTGAACGGCAGATCTCCGGAAAGCATCTGGTAAAGGGTGACGCCGAGACTGTAAATATCGCTGCGCAGATCGAGCTTCTCTCCGGCAAACTGCTCCGGGCTCATATAGGAAGGACTGCCGGAAATCTCCATGTCCTCCGACCATTCAGTCTGATTGATCGCCAGGCCCAGGTCAGTAAGCTTTACAACGCCTTCCGCTGTAATCATAATATTGTCCGGCTTTACATCGCGATGGACCAGTCTGGCTTCCTGCCAGGCATAGTAAAGCGCCTCCGCAACCTGCTGTATAATATGCAGCGCCTCGTCCACGGAGATCCTGCCTTCGCGCAGCAGTTTGGCTTTCAGGCTTTCGCCGTTTATATAATTCATTGCCATGAAGCAGATGCCGCTCTCCTCGCCGACGGCAAAGGCCTGGACCAGGTTGGCGTGGATCAGCTTCGCGGCGGCCCGGGCTTCGCGCAGGAAGTCCGCGGTAACTTTGGGATTAGTCAGCTCCGGTGACAGGATTTTCAGCGCCACCTGGCGTTCCAGCGAAAGCTGCACTGCCTTGTAAACTGTTCCGATGGAACCGCTTCCGATTTTTTCAATAATGACGAAATCATCAATGACGCAGTTCGGTTCAAAAGGAGATTTCGGGACAAAAGCCTTCCTGCCGCAACTTTGACAATCAAGCGGCGTTCCACTTTTCTGCAATGTTTCAATCAACGAAAGGCAAAACTGACATCGAAACCGCATTTAAAATCCCCCTGCGTTTAATTTCGCAAAAATCATATCAGCGGTTAACGGATTAGGAGTTTTAATATAGCACTGTTTTACTTAAAATCTTCTTTCAATGAAAAAATCCATCTTATGCAGTTCAAGTCCGCGCCAGCAGCGCGGCAAACCCGCCGTCATTTTTGCCGGACGGCATGATCAACTGCTGCGTTTTCAGCTTGAAGTCCTGATGGCCGGCGGCGAAAGCGGCCACCTGCAATTCGTTCTCTTCAAGTTCAAGGCTGCACGTGCTGTAGACCAGTTGCCCGCCGGGTTTAACCAGAGTTGAGGCCGCGTCGAAAATCGCCTTCTGAACTTTCACCACATCCGCCAGACTCTGTCCGGAAAACCGCCATAACGCATCCGGACGGCGCCTGAATACCCCGGTATTCGAACACGGCACATCGATCAGGACTATGTCAAAACTGCTCCGCTCAAACGGCGGCTCGGTCGCGGAAGCGGTGACGATTTTACAATCAAGTCCATGCCTCTTAAAATTGTCCGCGGTCAGCAACTGCCTGCGTTCGGATTTATCGGCGGCGATCAGTTCGCCGCGTCCGCCAAGCCGTTCCGCCAGCAGCAGGCTTTTTCCACCGGGGGCGGCGCACAGATCGACAATGCGTTCGCCGCCCTTGATTTCAGGCAGTGACGGCGCAAATGCCGTCGCCGGGTCCTGGATATAAATCCTGCCCTTCTCCAGCCAGTCAGTCCTGAACAGCGCGCCAGGCTGGGCGGACTCATAAAAATGCCACCGCTCCAGCCACGGCAGCCCTTCAACGGGAACCGCAGACACGCTTTCAAGCTCCTCCCGGGA
This sequence comes from uncultured Lentisphaeria bacterium, assembly GCA_903821255.1. The sequence goes on from CAIJKT010000604.1 coordinate 3,834, forward strand.
GAATACGCCGCAGGTGCGGAAAGTAATCAATGGCTGGGTGCGCATTTGTTCTGCAATCGCCGTGATTTCATCCTCGCTCCAGCGGGAGCTCCAGCGGGAATAAACCACGGAAGGCAGATTCAGTTTCTCCGCCGGGGAAAGTTTCGCTCTTACTGCCTCGATGCCGTTTTGAAACACCGCCCGGAGCAGCGCATTAATGAATCCGGACGGACTTTTCCCGTATTTCTCCGCGGCATAGCTGACGGCAATATTTACCGCGGACTCCATCTGAATCCCGGTCTGGAACCAGCCCTGCGTAATCACGACCGACAGCAGACGCCGGTAGCGCGGCTTGACGCCGCGCTCCGCCGTGGAGTCAATGGCGCGGTCTATCAGCGCTTTATTGCGAAAATAGGTGAACAGCACGCTGGATACCGAACGCCGGAGCGCCGGATCTTCCAGATAAAAATCCAGATAGTCATCCAGACTGGCGCTGTCAGCACCGCACAACTCCAGACCTTTTTCGGCGGCCCGTAAAATCCTGCCCGCCGTTGAATCTGCTGTTTTAGCCATATCGTTAATTCCATAAATAATTTAGTTAAGTGCAAACTGATGTCCGAGAATATATATTTCACCCGGAAGTATGCAAACTGGACGGGCGTGTTTTCAGCATTTCTGACTTCCTGGACACCCGGCCCGCCCATTTTGGACACACCATTCCCTCATTTTGGACAATCCCGTCCGAGACGGACGGCGCTACACCAAAACCATTCTGGACAACCAAACACTCCGATGCTTTGGAGTGTCGTTGAGCAAAACGGTTTCACCACTTTTCTCGCTTTCGTCATTTTGGACAACGCTCCCCATAGGACCCAT
>CAIJKT010000605.1 GCA_903821255.1 uncultured Lentisphaeria bacterium
CCGCGCTGGGACCGGTGATGATCGCCACGGTTATCAGCAAAATGCCCGGCTGGGAAGTGGAAGTTATCGACGAGAACAATTACCACCGTCGCGGCCCGAAAGACGACTCCAGCAGGCCGGATCATGCGGCTTTGCAGGCGATCCGCCGCGCGGATGTGGTCGGCTTTTACGGCGGTTTGACCAGCACCGTTCCCCGGCTTTACGAGATTTCCCGGTTCTACAAGGAGCAGGGCGCGATCACGCTTGGCGGTGGCCAGCATTTTGTGGATGACAATCTGCGCGAAGGGCTGGACCATGGTCTTGACTATCTGGTGATCGGAGAAGGCGAAGTCACGATCCGGGAATTGATGAACACGCTGATTGCCGGCGAAGACCCGGAAAAAGTGGAAGGCATCGCCTTTTACCGCAATGGCGAACTGGTCAAAACCGCGATCCGGGAAGACATTAAGAATATTGACCAGTTGCCGCTGCCGGATTTTTCGCTGCTGCGTCACGCCAAGATTAATTTGTATCCGGTGAGCTGGGAACGCGGCTGCGGGATGCAGTGCGAGTTCTGCACGGTGAAGGGCCGGGTGCGCTGTCCGTCGCCGGATTATGTCATGAACCAGATATCCTCGCTGTTTGAACGGTTTAATGCAACCTACTTCTTTATTGTTGACGATCTTTTCGGTCAGAACCGTCTGCTGGCGCTGGATTTCTGCGAACGGCTGAGGAAATATCAGGAGAACATGGGAGTCAGTTTCTTCATTACGGTCCAGATCCGTCTGGACAAGGCGAAGGACCTTGAATTGCTGAAGGCGATGCAGGCGGCCAACATCAGAGTCGTGGCAATCGGATATGAATCTCCGATCCCGGAAGAACTCAAGGCCATGAACAAAAAACTTCATCCGGATGAAATGATTGCCAACACCAGAATCTTTCATAAAGCCGGTTTTATGGTCCACGGCATGTTTATTTTTGGTTATCCCGCCAGGGAAGGGCAGTTTTTCACGATGTCGGCCGAGGACCGGATCAAAGCATTCTGGAAATTCATCCGTAAAGCCCGCATCGACACCATTCAGATTCTGCTGCCGGTGCCGCTGCCGGGAACCGAGCTGACCAAACGGTTGAGCGACGCCGGCCGGGTTTTCCCGAAAGCGACAATCGGCTGGGAATATTACGACGGCAATTTTCCGCTGTTCACGCCGGATTACCCGCTCACCGCGGAAGATATGCATCTGGCCAACAAAACGATCATGGCCCGCTTTTACCAGTTCAGCTATGTTTTCGCCATCGGGCTGGACTTCCTGCTGTTCCCGATGATCCTGTTCCCGTTCTTCAACGTGAAAGACGGCTGGCGCAAGTGGTATCACTCATGGCGGAACAATGTCTGGCGCTTTATCGGCTGGAATATTCTGCGTAAATGGATGTCGAACCGCAATAAAGATAATTTTGCCGCCAAGCTGGAAGCTGTTGGAAAAAGTCTGCCGCCCAATGTCAAAGGGATCACGGCTGATAAATAAGACCGGTGGATTCAATCCTGAAGCGCGAGTATGATGCCGCAAGTCTGCCTGAATATGTAATTTTATTTGTAACTTGTTTGTAATAAACAAGTTACAAATTTATTTATTGATTTGCCTGGTACTTTTTCATGCTGTTCTGCTGTGCCTTCGTCGGGTTCTCCAGAAGGAAGAAAACGACGTTGTCGGCGAACTCCTGACTCAAGGTTATCCCCATATGCGCCGCGTTCAAATGAACAACGGTCTGCCATTTGATGGGAGACTGCATAAACGGAGTCCATTTGCGGCCTTCGCGTTCGTCCAGACGGGCGCTGGACGCCAGCACTTTGCCGTCGCCGGCTTCGAAATCGGTGATCTGAAATAAGCCGGTATCCCGGTTAACCGCCGCTGCCCTTCTGGTCGGTACCGCATCGCCGAGGAACAAGTACAGGTTCACGTCGTCCGGCGGGATGGCGTCAACCCGCAGCGCATCAGTGAACTGCCTGGCCCGCTTCAGGCATTTTGCCAAGTGGTCGAGAGCTATGGCGCGTCTTTCCACCGGCGTCTTTACGTCCGGCATAATTTTCTTGAGGACATCGTCATTATCCGTACCGGCCAGACCCCACTTATTTTTGATCCATATCTGCGGGTCAAAGAGATCGACCGCCTTGCCCTTGGGATCGTCGGAATAGACCACCGACCTGGTGCTGGTCAACGGCAGCATCTGGTAGTAGGTCGGAAATGTTCCGATGACGGCAGGCGGAAGGACCGGGGCGTCCGGGTCGATCTGGAGCCCGCCGGTCAGTTCGACAAACGTATCGAGGTAGCCCGCATTGGGGGTGCCGACAACGATCAGCTTGTCAATGTAATTGCTGCCGAACCAGTCGAGTTTCGGCATTGAGCCGTCAGCCGGCAGATCCTGATTGCCGTAACGCAGATAGTAGCGGGAAACCATGCCGCCCATGGAATGAGCTATGACATCGAACTGCACGTTGTAATTGTCGATGCCGTACAGCCTCTTATATTCCTGCTGTAAATAAGCCCTTTTCTGCAGGATGAATTCATGCAGTCTGGCCGCATTTTCCGGGATGTCGCGCCGCCAGTCGTAATAGAAGGCGAACAGCGAGTAGAAGTGCTTGTTCTTCGGCAGCGGTTTGCCTTCCTGGTTATAGCCGGCATTTCTCAGCATGTCCAGCATTTTGTTGTAGGCGTTGACATTGAACTCCATGCCCAGGACTCTGACGGTGAAGCTCTCCAGCAGCTCACTGGCATATATATGGTCTTTTAATTCCTTCAATGTTTTCCCCTGGGCCATGGGCAGAGCGAGTTGGCGCAACTGATAATCGGCAAATCCGGAGACCGTTTCACGTCCGGTGATATTTCCCCAGACGGTATCGCCTGTGGTGGTACTCTTCAATCTTGCCCCGAGAAAACCATGAACAACGATGACCGGATTACGGTATATCCCCTCATAGGACATGGAGTTTCTGGCAATCGTACTGTAGAGCGGTCTGTCATAGACTGCTGCGGAATTATATGAACCGGTGGACGGATCGGTGGATGAACACCCCATGGACATGACTACAAACAGCGCAGTCAATGATGTAAAAAACACATTCTTGACGATAGACATAGAATCCCCGCTATAAAATTGTTGAGTTGTTAAGATACAGCATTGTCTATGTTTTTTCAACAGACTCAGGCGGTATTTCATTGAAACTGAGCAATAAACAATTCTTCTCTTTACAGTACACCAAATGACTTCAGATCGAGTTCCAGTTCATTAGCATCAAATACCCTGCCCGGCCGCCATCGCCCGTTGAATTCAAGCGTCGGTACAACCCAGTCGGTCCCGCCGTTGACCTCAATGATTTTCCGGAGAAGTTCTCCGCCTTCAGCATCAATTTCATCAATATTATGGTACTGGAACTCCACGCCATGAGCTTTCAACCATTCGACAGTATTCCGGCAGTGCGGACACCATTCGGCGGCATAAACGTTTAACATCTTTTCCTCCTCTGTTAATAAACGGCGCAGATGCAACACATGAGCGCGACGACCACTAAAAAGACACGTTCCCGTGCTTATTTGAGCGGCCCTGGATATTTTACTACTTTATCGCCGGCAATGGTCATGAACCCGTCTCCGCAACGGTAATCCGGCTGCAGCGCGACTTTGCCGCCGCCTTCCGGCAGATCAATGGCGAAAGTCGGAACCGCCAGCGAAGACAGCCGGGGACGGAATTCACGGAGAATTTCCAGCCCTTTTTCCATGCCGGTGGCAAAGTGGCGGACGCCCCTGACCGGGTCAACATGGAAGAGATAATGCGGTTTTACCTGTATCCGGACAAGTTTGCGGAATAGGTCTTCGAGAACGGCGGCATCATCATTGACGCCGCGCAGCAATACCGTCTGATTGAGCACGGGAATGCCGGCTTTGATGAACTTCTTACAGGCGGCGGACGATTCCGGAGTGACTTCAACGGGGTGGTTGAAATGGGTCATCAGCCACAAGCCGTCAAATCCGGCCAGCATGGTGACAAGCTTCGTGTCAATCCTGTCCGGCCAGGTAACCGGAACCCGGCTGCCGATGCGGATCACGGAAACAGTACCGGTGGAGACCAGTTTCTTTAAGATTTCATGCAGTCTGTAAGTGCTGAGCATGAGCGGATCACCGCCGGAAATCAGCACTTCCTTAATTTGCGGGTTGTTTTTAAGATAGCGGCAGGCGTCTTCAAGCTCCGGGTTGCTGATGTCGGTCAACTCCGCGCCGGCTTTCCAGGTACGCTTCCTGAAGCAGAAGCGGCACTTGACCGCGCAGCGGCCGGTGGCCAGCAGCACGACACGATCAGCAAAACGATGTATGACGCGGGGCACCGGCATCTGGGTTTCCTCGGCCAGCGGGTCGAATGACGCATCCGGATCAAGCAGTTCGCCTGAATCCGGCATGCATTGTCTCCAGACCGGGTCATTCGCCGGATCATTGCGGTCAATCAGACTCAGGTAATAAGGCGTAATCTGGACTGGATAAAGCTGCTCGACCGCGCGGCACTGTTCCGGCAGTGCGGTATTCAGAAGCTGCGCCGCCTCGGCGGCGCTACATATAAACTCATGCTTCATAGTTTTAGCTTGCCGGCTCCGGCCGGCAGATTAGACTTGCAATATGGATTATGCCGGAGTCTGGCGTCATTTGACGGTATAAATCCAGTTTTTGCCGTTCCAGGAGCGGGAAACAGATCCGCACGGACAATTCAGCGAGGACTTATTAAGCAGCCCGGCGATTTCGATTTCGCCGTCCAGCATGCCGATTTTAGCGGCGATTTCGGCGGCGGTGCCGGTGCAGGCGCCTGCCGAATGCAGTTTTTCAATCACCTGCTGACGGAGATCAAGAATCTCTTTCGCCGCCAGCTTATATGCCTGGACGCCGGGCTGATGGAAGGCATTGATATGAATCAGTTCCGCATATACTGCCACTGCGCGTTCGTAGAGCGCAATGATCATGCCCAGGCTGAATTCATCGACCTCGACAATGCTGATTTTCATGGCCTGCCGCCCTTTGCCGCGCAGCGCGGCGGAGAGGCCTTCCATGAAGCCGTGGAGATAGTCGCCCATTTGAGTGTTGCCGTCAATCGGCAGCGCCATGGCGTCTTTCAGCACTTCAATGAACGTGACGAAGAAATCGTCGCGTCCGTCGTTCAACTGCTGGATAAAAGCATGGGCGTCAGTTCCGCCCTTGTTGCCGAAGACATTCAAGCCCTGATGGACGGTATTGCCGTCAAGGTCTTTCTCCTTGCCGATGGATTCCATGACGAGCTGCTGAAA
>CAIJKT010000606.1 GCA_903821255.1 uncultured Lentisphaeria bacterium
AGCATAAGCGCAATAAGCAGCTCAAGGCTTTGCGTCATAAGAACAAGTAACTTGTGATCTTTGATTGAAATTGTTGCCCTCTTGCCTGTCGCAAAACAGGCATGAGGGTTCTGTTCTTTTATATGAAAAGCGTTCCGGATTCCGGAAGGCCCACTGGAACAGTATTTCGATGAAACGACTGAAAAATTCTGAAAAACTCGCGATTGCGTTGCTGTTTGTCTGCATCTCCGGCTATGCCTCTGACATCCGCCTGGACTTTGAGCCGGAATACGCAGAATGCAATAACGGCACGTTAAGTGCCGCTGAAAAACGCAAAGCGGATGCCTTAGCTTCATTTGCAATAGCACTTACCTGCAAAAAACCGGAAGAGACCATTGCCCGGTTGATCGAGACGTTAAAAAACGACCCCGATGCGGAACTGCCGATGCGGCTGCTTCTGAATCAGATATCCAGTTCCGCCGATGCCGGGAAAATCACCAAAGCCCTGGCTGAAACTGCCGAAGCCAATCCGCAGGCGCTGAAATTGACGCTGGCGGCAATCCTGATGCTGAAAGACCAGAACAGAGAACGCGGCATTGCCATTGCCGAAAACTGCCTAAAAAGCTGTGACGACTGGAAAAAACTCAACCCGGCCGACCTGAAAGTGTTCTGCAGCATCATCAGCGTGCTGGGTTCCATGTACAGTACGGACAAAACTGATTTTCCCAAAGGCGACGCCTTGTTTGAAGACTACCTCAATAACGATATCATCGGCCATAATTATAATGCATTGGAATCTGCCGCGCTTTTCTATCATCAGGCTGGTGAAAGAGGAGACAGCAAGCCGTTTCTCTGGGTTTTTGAAAGTGATAAAGATAAATATCTGCGGAAGAAGCAGGAGTATCTGACAAAAATAAAAGACTATTTCCCGAATACAGAGGACAAGAATATCCTTTCCGCCATGGTTGCGCTTTATGAATCACTGGGGCTGGAGAAGGAGGCGGAGGAGACGCTGCTGCGCAGAATACTCGCCGATCCCAATGACACCAGGTTGCGGGTGAAACTGGCGGGATTTTACTTCAAACAGAAAGATTTCAGCAGGTCCGTCGCCGTCTGGCGTTCCGTTATTAAAAATCCGGCTGTAAATCAGGAATGGTATCTGGGCTATGGCGATGCGGCTTTTTATGCCGGATATTATGCTGAAGCCGGAAGCGCTTATGAAATGTATTTGAAAAGCAATCCCGGAAACGGCATTGCCTCGTTCATGCTGGCAATGGTCAGCTTCGAACAAGGCGAGTTTAAGAAAACGCTTTCGCTGCTGCGTTCCCTGCCGGATAACTTCATGGTGCTGAAGATCCGGGCAATGGCCGAAGACCGCCTGGGCAACGAACGCGAAGCGCTCAATCTGCTGCTGCAGGCGGAAAATGCCGCAATCCAGACTGATCCCGGATTGCTGGACAGCGTTTTCTATCTGTTTATGGTGGTGATGGCGGAGAAAAACAATAAGCCGGAACTGGTTGCCAACTATGCCGATCTCATCGAGAAGAGGTTTTCCCTGCAGGACCCGATGCTGGCCAATGCTGTCGGCTATACCTATGCCGACATGAATATCAAGCTGGACGAGGCGGAAAAACTGATCCGCTACGCAATGGAAAAAGACGCGGACAAACCGGAATACTATGACAGTCTGGCATGGGTGCTTTACCGGAAAGGGAAATTCAATGAAGCCCTCTCTTATATCAACAGTTCCATCGAGAAACAGGGCAAACTGCCGAATGCCATCATCGCCGACCACGCCGGAGACATTAATTTTGCGCTCGGCAACACCGCAGAAGCAGTCAAATACTGGAAAACCGCCCTGCATACCTACAGCCGTGAAACCAACGGTCCGAAAATCGAAGAAAAACTTAAAAAAGCGGCGGAAATAATCAATGCCGCGGCTAAAAAGTAATCTCCAATTATGGAAAAAATATTCGAACTTCTGCTCTACTCAAGCAAGGCTGTCAGCTCAATCATTCTTATCGGCGGCGCGGGCGCCCTGCTGGTAAGATTCAATGTCGTCAATAAAGACGCGCTGCGCACGCTGGGCAAGCTGGTATATTTCCTCATGCTGCCATGCCTGCTTTTCACTAATCTGGCGGCTTCAATCAACATACAGCAGCTCGGCGAATACTGGATATTCCCGGTAAGCTGCGTCATCCACGTTTTCTCCGGCATACTGGCCGGCCGCCTGGTGGTGAAAATCTGCCGGCCGCAGCCGGAAATGGAACCCGGCGTCGTCGCCGCCACGGCCTTTTCCAATACCGGTTATCTGCCGATACCGCTGATGATTGCCGTCACCCAGGCCTTCCCCTGCTTCCGGGACAACCCTCTTGCCGCGGATACCGCCGTAGCCTATATTTCCGTATTTCTCATGGGATATTCGCCATTGCTCTGGACATTCGGTCATTCGATCATCGACGGCAGAAAAGTCCGGGATATCTCGTTCAAACAGTTTTTTCCGCCGCCGGTGATCGGCATGCTCATCGGGGTTGCTTTCGGACTGACGCCGTTCCTGAAAGAAATGACCTGCTCAAACAGCGGACTGCTGAATCCGTTTTACAAAGCCGCCTCGATCATTGCGATGGGAACCGTTCCCTGCGCGCTGCTGCTGCTGGGCGGCAATCTGGCCGGCGGCCCGGTCAAAGGCGCTGTCTGCAGGCGTTCAATTCTCGCTGTTATCCTTACCCGCCTGATCATTTTTCCGGCGCTGGCGATTCTTCTCGTCTATC
>CAIJKT010000607.1 GCA_903821255.1 uncultured Lentisphaeria bacterium
GCCTGTATGCTGCTGCGTTACTCTAAACACAGCATCGAGGATGTTGCCGAAATGAGCGGATTCTGCGACCGTTATTACTTTACCCGCGTTTTCACCAGTCTGCGCAATATCAGCCCCGCCGCCTTCCGCAAACTGAATCATTGAGCAATATTGCTATTTTTCGCTAGTCCTGCTTGAAAAATCCTGCATGAAGATTTTATTACCTTTATATTATTTATAACTATAACACGATTGCCAACGGAGGGAATATGGCGGAGAATTCTGTAAAAAATAAGCTGGCCGATATGCCGTTCGAGCAGGCGCTTGAAAAGCTCGAAAAAATGGTCGAGAAGATGGAAGAGGGCAATCTGCCGCTGGACAAGATGATTGATTGTTTTGAACAGGGGACTGCCCTCGCCGCATTATGCCGCCAGAAACTCGACAGTCTGGAGAAGAAAATCGAACTGCTGGTGCGTGATGATGCCGAAGGCGGCAAATGGGCGGAATTTGATGCCGGGTCTCCCCGGAAAGACGCAGCCTTGTCCGAAAGCAATGACGGCACGGATGAGCACAAGCCGTCCAGCGATTTGCTGTTTTAATCGGGAGAAACAGTTCAATGAGTTCTTTCTGGCCCGACAATGTGACTTTCCCGGTAGGCCTTGATGCGCTGGCTGTTCCGTCCGGACTCCGGTTGCTGGCGCTGGCGCCGCATCCTGACGATTTCGACGCGGTCGCCGTGACCATGAAACGTTTCTTCGCCGCCGGCACGGAGATCTTCGTCGCGGTGGCTTCTTCCGGCACCAGCGGCGTGGAGGATGCATTCTGCGCCTTGCCGACAAACCGGGAAAAGGCTCTGGCCAGGGAAACTGAACAGCGGCGAAGCTGCGGATTTTTCGGGCTGCCCGACGATCATGTGCGATTTCTCCGTCTGGAGGAAGATGAAACCGGCACAGTTATGGATAAAGAGTCTAATTTTGCTGCGGTCGCTGCGGTTTTCAAAGAGCTTTCGCCGTCGCTGGTTTTCCTGCCGCACGGCAATGACACCAACGCCGATCACCGGCTGATTTACGCGATGCTGTCCAGGCTGGGCAGTAATGCGGACCATTGTTTTACCGCGTTCCTGAACCGTGACCCCAAGACCATTTCGCTGCGGATGGATGTATATACGGCATTCGGCGAAGCGGATGCCGCATGGAAAGCGGAACTGCTGCGGTTCCATCAATCTCAGCATCAGCGCAACCTGAACACCCGGGGATACGGCTTTGATGAACGGATATTGGCGGGAAATCGTGACAACGCCAAGCTTTACGGGATTCAAAACCACGCTTACGCCGAGATCTTTGAACTGCAATTTTTCCCCGGCAGGAGCGTCTGATTTTATAAAAAACTTATTTTACGTCTGTCGGTTCAACTGGTTTGGGCTTATAATGTTTGGTAAGCAGCCGGTCAAGCTGATTGGCGAAGGCCTGACGGTTTTTGGGATTGAATGAGGCGGGGCCGCCGGAAATGAGGCCGTTATCGCGCAGGTCGCTGAGCAGGTCGCGGATGGCGAGACGTTCTTTGATATTGCGTTCAGTATAAAGTTCGCCGCGCGGGTTGATGGCAAAAGCGCCTTTGCTGACGACCCGGTCGGCCAGCGGAATATCCGCCGTGATGACGATGTCGCCGGATTCAGTCAGTTCGGCGATTTTATCATCGGCCGCATCAATCCCGCCGGGCACGGTCAGGCTGGAAATATACGCCGAATGCGGCCCGCGCATGACCTTCCCGGCAACCAGCACCAGCGGTATCTTCACCCGCTCCACCGCCTTATACAATATTTCCTTCAAATCTTTAGGAAACGCATCCGCATCCACATATATCCGCAATTAATTACCTTCTTTCTTATGCAGTTCTTCGATTATCCTGACTGCCCTGTCAAAGTCTTCGTTGTGCAACACCCACAGTTCGGGCCAGGCCTGGGACATGGGCAGTACGCCATATTCGTTCAAGATGCATGTTTCGATGCCTTCGTCTTCCAGGAACCCTTTATACATGTAGATTTTCGTCAGGTCAAAATCAGAAAGCAGTTTTTCCATTTCGGAGCTCCTTTCGTTCAGGCCGTTAAGACATATTTATCTACCTCTTGGTATTAATATTGCCCCCGATGTGAAAGAAATCAAATCACGGTGAATCACGGAGCGCAAAAATGCAAAAGCTCTGATTTGGAACTTCGTCATCACAATTTTTCCAGGCAGTTCTTCTGAATAAAGTCTTCAATCAGCTCAATACGGTCAGGAGCATTGATCTTTTTTAGAAACAGTAACTTATGTCAGAGATCACCAAAAAGATCAGGTGCGTATTTTTCTGATTTTGCCGTGGACGGATTGTCCGGCTTTGCCGGCACCGCCGCCGGAATGGCGGAAAACAGGTCATCCTCCTGTGCCGGCAATGAGCTTTCCGGCCTGTCGCCGGGCAGTTCTTTCAATATGCTTCTCAGTTCCAGTTCCTGGCAGATTGCGGCAATCTTGTTCCAGTCCGGAGTCTTCATGGAAAGTGTTTCGATGGCATTCCACGGTTTATCCTGAATTTCTGTTTTCAATGTAATGAGTTCAATGTTTTTGTGGAGAAGCTCTGCTGAATTTCTGATCTTCTCCCGCATCTTCTCATTTTCTATTGATTCCAGCCCGGACAGCATGGTACTGATGGAGCCGAATTTTTTGATTAGCGCGGCGGCGGTTTTGGGACCGATGCCGGTAACCCCGGGGATGTTGTCGGAATTGTCTCCGACCAATGACAGGAAATCTACCATTTGACCGGGTGAAACTTCAAATCTGGCGATGACTTCTTCGGGGCCGCGTACTTCCAGCCCTGAGTTTTTGCGGTCGGGAATCAGCATTTTTACACGATCGGATACGATCTGGGCAAGATCTTTGTCAGCGCTGACGAACCTCACCGGGTACGGGTCGAAATCTTTGGCGATGGCGGCGATCAGATCATCGGCCTCATAGCCTTCCTTACTCAGCAGCGGCCAGCCAAAGGCTTCTGCCAGAGATTTGATGTACGGAACCTGGACTCGAAGGTCGTCCGGCATTGGTGGACGTCCGGCTTTGTATTCCGGCGCCAGCGCCAGGCGGAAAGCCGGCTTGCCCACATCGAAAACCACTGCGCCGTACATCGCATGTTCTTCAGAATACATTTTCAGGAAGAACTTGGCCATGGCAAATACTGCGTTTGTCGGCTGCTGTTTTGAGTTTGTCAGTGCGCGGATGGCGTAGTATCCGCGGTATATCTGAGCGTATGCA
>CAIJKT010000608.1 GCA_903821255.1 uncultured Lentisphaeria bacterium
ACGAACTGTCCGGCATAGGACGGGTCGCTGATGATTTCCTGATAGCCGGTCATGCCGGTGTTGAAGACGACTTCGCCTTCGTTGTCAACTTCCGCGCCGACGGAGTATCCGCGCATCACGGTGCCGTCTTCCAGCGCCAGAAACGCCTTCTTCTCTCTCTTTGTCTTCCAATCGTAGTTATGTTCCATAAAATAAAAACCTCACTGGTTATGATTAGTATGCCCTGGCGTTATTGCCTTGCACGAAGTTCACCAGGGCCTGATTGACCACTCTGTTTCCGCCGGGAGTGGGATAATCCCCGGTGAAATACCAGTCGCCGAGATGATTCGGGCAGGACCGGTGCAGATCTTCAATAGACTGATAAATGAACTTAACTTCAGCTTTTATCGTATTCGGAGTCAGCAGTTCGCCGATTTTTTCGGAAATCTGCTCCGCGGTAAAAGGCTTGTATATTCTCTGAACGCAGTTCGTCATCTCATCCGCCGGGAGTTTCAGCATGGATTTTGCTTCGTGGTAGACTTCATCCAGCAGCGATTCCATTTTGTTGTCGCTCAACAGCGCCACGGCGGCTTCAAACGCCACAAAGTTGCCCAGTTTGCACATATCAATGCCGTAGCAGTCCGGATAGCGGATCTGAGGCGCGGATGAAACCACAATGATTTTTTTCGGCCCGGTCCGGTCAAGAATCTTCAGGATGCTCTCCCGCATGGTGGTGCCGCGGACGATTGAATCGTCAATGACCACCAGCGAATCGAGGCCGGGGCGGATTACGCCGTAAGTGATATCGTAAACGTGCGCCGCAAGTTCATTGCGCTGAGAATCATCAGTAATGAAAGTGCGCAGCTTGGCGTCTTTTACTGCCACTTTTTCAATCCGCGGACGGAAACTCAAAACTTTATCCAGTTCATCCTCCGTCCAACTGGAATTCTCCATCAGCCGGCGTATCTGAATTTTCTTGCAAAACTCCTTGAGCTCATCGACCATGCCGTAAAAACAGGTTTCCGCAGTATTCGGGATGAACGAAAATACCGTGTTCTCAATGTCTTCGCTGATCGCCTTCAGCACCGGCGGAACCAGGCATCTGCCCAGCATTTTGCGCTCCTGATAAATATCCTTGTCGGAGCCGCGGGAAAAATAAATACGCTCAAAGGAACAGGCTTTTTTGGTCCTGGGCTCGGTATAGCGCTCCAGGCTGACCTGGCCGTCTTTCTTGACAATGAAAGCATGGCCGGGAGGGAGTTCCTTGACCGCATCACAAGGCACATTGAACGCGGTTTGAATCGGCGGACGTTCCGAGGTAACTACCGCGACTTCATCATCGTGATAGTAGTACGCCGGGCGGATGCCGGACGGGTCCCGCAGCACAAAAGCGTCGCCATGCCCGATTATGCCGCTGATGACGTAACCGCCGTCCCATTTCTGGCAGGCGTGTTTCAGGATATTCAGGACATCGAGGTTTTTGGAAATCAACTGGGATATTTCATGGCGCGGATAGCCGTCATTCTTGTAACGTTTGACCAGCACATCATTTTCTTCGTCCAGGAAGAATCCGATCGTTTCCAGGATCGTGACCGAATCAGAATATTGTTTCGGATGCTGACCGATGCCGATGAGCACATTGAACAGCGTTTCGACATTGGTCAGATTGAAATTGCCGGCAATAATCAGCGCACGGGTGAGCCAGTTGCTCTCCCGCACAAACGGATGACAGGATTCGATATTGTTTCTGCCGAATGTGCCGTAGCGGAGATGGCCCATATACAATTCCCCGCAGAATCTGGCATTCTGCTTCAGCCATTCCGGGTCGCCGATCCTGCCCGGATTCTTGTCCAGCAGATCTTTCATTTCAAGGTTTATTTTGGAGAAAATGTCCTTAATCGCGGCACCCTGGTTGGACCTCTCGCAACTGACAGAACGCTGTCCGGGTTCCGGGTCCAGTTTCAGAACCGCGACGCCGGCGCCGTCCTGGCCCCGGTTGTGCTGTTTTTCCATCAATAAACATAACTTGCTAAGCCCGTAGAACGCGGAACCGTATTTTTCACGGTAAAAACTCAGCGGCTTCAGCAGTCTGATCAATGCTATGCCGCATTCATGTTTGATTTCTTCACTCATTAAATATAGACTTTTTGGTGATAATGATTCAATTCAGAATTCAGCCTTTATTACTATATCATAAATGGCGATTTTTCAACCGTAAATAGACACTATTTTACGCTTTTCTTGCAATTCAAGTTTTGCATCGGGCAGGGGGTAATGTAGATTCATCAAGGCAAACAAAGGAATGCTTTATGAAGCCGTTTTCGCTACTGGTTAAACCTGCGTCATTTGACTGTAATTTGCGCTGCCGGTATTGTTTCTACCTGGAAAAAACGAAAATGTTCGGAGCGGAACGGCATCGGATGTCTGATGCCGTTCTGGAACAGATGATTTCGTCTTTTATGCGTCTGGACATGCCGTGTTACGCTTTCGGCTGGCAGGGCGGGGAACCGACGCTGGCGGGGCTGGATTTTTTCCGCAGAGCGGTTGATTTGATGAAGCAGTACGGGCAGTACGGGAAACAGGTCTCCAATGGTCTTCAGACCAATGGCACCATGCTGGATGATGAATGGTGTCAGTTTCTGCTCCAGTATAACTTTCTGGTCGGGATCAGTATTGACGGTCCGCCGGAGATTCATGATTTCAACCGTCTTACTGCCGGCGGAACCGGCAGCCATGAACTGATGATGCGCGGACTTGCCGCCTTGAACCGCAACCATGTTGAATACAATGTGTTGACGCTGGTTAATTCGCATAGCGTGTCACGTCCGCTGGATATCTACCGTTATCTGCGCGATGATCTGAAAATAATGTTTCACCAGTATATAGAATGTGTTGAATTCGACCGCAACGGAAAGCTGCTGACGCATTCGGTGACTCCTGAAGCGTGGGGCGAGTTTCTCTGCATGATTTTTGACGAATGGTATGCACACGACACCCGGCAGGTCTCGATCCGCCTGTTCGATTCGATCCTGGCAAAAATGGTGGACGGGATTGCCAATGTTTGCAGCCTCGGCAACAACTGCCGCCAGTATTTTGTGGTGGAGCATGACGGCAGTATCTATCCCTGTGATTTCTTCGTTCAACCGGAGTGGCATCTCGGCAATGTCAGTGACGTTGACTGGCAGGCTTTGCAAAATCTGCCGTTATACCGCGAGTTCGGCAAACGCAAAAATATGGTTGCCAAACAATGTTCAGTCTGCCGTTATTACGCGCTATGCGCCGGCTGTTGCCAGAAGAACCGGCCCGGACGCGGCAATGTACCGGGGGAATTAAGCGCATTATGCTCCGGCTGGAAAATGTTCTACGAACATACGATCGACCGCTTCAAAGAACTGGCAAAAAACATCATTAAAGAACGCAATCCGCACCAATATGTGTTGCCTGCATTCAATTTTGACAGTGTCAGCAGTAAAAATACTCCGTGTCCATGCGGAAGCGGCGTCAAATATAAAAAATGCTGCGGGAAAGAAATCTGATTACATCATGATTCTGATCAACTTGTAAACCACTAACAGCCATGCGGCCAGAATTACGAAAGTAAAATATTTGCGGATTGACTTGGCGGAGGCTTTCGCATGAAGTATTGTGCCCAGTTTAGTGCCGCCGGCTGCGCCCAGCAGCAGCACCGCCGCCATCGGATAATTTATGTTGTGTCCGGCCGCATGAAACGCCGTGGCGCAGCAACCGGAAGCAAAAACCAGCATTGTTCCAGTCAGAGTTGCGTATTTGGTGCTTTGTCCGACCAGATAGAACAGCACCGGCAGCAGAATAACCCCGCCGCCGATTCCCAGCAGTCCGCTCATAAAACCGATAAAAACACCCAGCATAATTAAAACGGTAATACTGAATTCCCCTGCCGGAATAGTCCGGAATCTTCTTACCGGAGGCAGTTTTACGGGAGAAAGAAGTCCCACATGCGAACTTTCGTCCTCGCCGCAGTCTCTGCGCAGGATGAAGTTGTCATAAATGAGCCAGCAGGCAATTGCAATCAAAAATACGGCAAAGACGGAAAGCAGAGTGAAATTTACAGGGTCAACTGTCCGCCCAAGGATGTGCCATGCGGCCTTGCCTTTCAAGGTCTGTACTACATAAAAACCGGAAAAAGTGCCCAATGGGATGCCGAGGGCGATGAAGAGCGCTATCCGGCTGCCCATGAGACGCCGGTCCATCTGGTGATATAATGCAAAAGCGGAAGTCCCCATTACCTGAAAGGCGCTGGTGCCGACTGCATAATTCATTTCCATACCCAGCAATATATTCAATGCCGGAGTTACAATAAAACCGCCGCCGGCACCGAAAAATCCGGTAAGGATTCCGACTGAGAAGCCAAGCAATATGCCGCTGGTTAAGAACAGCCAGTTGTCTAAAATAAAATTCAACATATCCGTATTTTTTTGACTCTTGAAAGTTGTTAAAACTTTTAATATATACGTTATTTCACTTCTGTCCTAATGGAATTTTAAAAAAAGGTTTAATAGTTCGCGCACAGAACTTGTTGCTTTTTCGATTAAAACAAGGCATATTATCGAAAGAGCAATTAATGAATTTTTACGCATTTATCAAGGATAAATCTGATGAAACAGGAAACGATACGACTGATAAAAAGCAAACTGGGCAGCACCGGACTGAAAGTATCTTCGCTCGGACTGGGCGGATTTCATCAATGCGAAGTGGATTCTGACATTGTAGGGCAGGTGGTGGATCATTTTGTCGCACTTGGCGGCAATTATATAGAGACTGCCAGAAGTTACGGCAGCGGAGCCAGCGAAACCAAGCTGGGACTGGCGCTGAAAAAGCACCGCCGCAAACTTGTTCTGGCATCTAAAACGGCAAAACGCGATGCCGAAGGCGCCTGGCGTGAACTTAACGAAACCCTGGAAGCTCTCCATACTGATCATCTTGATCTTTATTTTTTTCATGGTGTCAATACGTTTGAAGATGCCGGGGCCATTGTCGCGGCGGGCGGAGCGCTTGAAGCATTTACCCGGGCAAAGACTGAAGGAATGGTTAAGCATTTTGCCATAAGTTCACATTGGCCGGTAATCCTGCCGCAGCTTGCTGAAATCATTCCGTTTGAGTCCGTACTGATCTGGGGCAATTACCTGGATTTCTGTAATTACCCGGAAATCCCTGATGAAATCCTGCCGGATCTGCGCAGTCGCGGTACCGGTATTTTGTTTATGAAAGCGCTGGCTGACGGTTATTTGTACCGGTCGGTCGAGAATGCTTTCCGCTACTCGCTGCGCTATAATCCGGACTGCATAGTCAGCGGATTTAACAGCGTGGAACTGCTTGATGCGGATGCGGCAGTAATGGCGAAAGGGCCGCTGACTGATGCGGAAACCGAATTCGTTCTTGCCAATGCACCGGAACTGGGTAATTATGTCTGCCGCCAGTGCCCGAATTGTTCCGTGCTTGCCGGACGCAAAGCACACTTGCTGAAAGGGTTGTTTGAACTGGAAGGCAAATATGACCGGCAGATGTTTGATTTTCTCCCTGTGGATTCAGGGATTTATGCGTTGCGGCAGTATCTGGGGAAATGGTTCGGCAATGCTCAGCGAATGGAATCGCTGTTTGCAGAGAACTCCGCCGACTTTATGGAAATAATTGAACCTGCCATTGCCCATGACGTCAATAATGAGTTTGCCCCATGCCGCTACGGCATAGACATTTCACGCAAAATCCGGATTATAGCGGCAAAACTTTCAGGCGGACAGCCCGCAAAAATATAATTTGATTTTTAATTCCCTTAAAAAAAAGTGGCCTCCCGGGGGAGGCGGGAGGCCTGAGGGGTCGAGAAAGCATATAGAAAATGCTTTGTATACTGCATACTGACAAAGTATTTTTTATAAAGTTCCACTATTTTATAGTTTTTTTATTAATTATATTGATAATAGTAAACATCACTGCCTGTTCCGACCCAGCCGATGCCGGTATTATTGAAGTTATAGAGAATGCTTCCTCCTTCAACTTTCTTTAATTCCCCATGTCCGTCAAGGAAAACCACTTGAGTAGCGCCCTGGTGACGGAAATGCGAGGTCGGACTGGTGTTGCCGTCATACCATACAACCGGCGGAGACCAGGAGGGGTATTTGGGTCCGTCAAGAAAAGGATTATTTTTAAAACCGGCCGGCGAACCCCAGGAGTCGTAATTGGCCGAATCTCCGAATGCAAAATGTCTGGACATTTGTTTAAATTGAGTTATGCGTTTCCACGGCAGGAGTGTATCATAGCCTTCCCTGCCGGAAAGCAGCGCGGCATTGTAGCCGTATGTGGTTGTATATGTGTTATTTGTGGCAATATACATTTCTTTGGGCATTGAAGGACATTCATATACGCCTTTACCCATTTTAGTCTGAAGATAGGGATACATGAAGCCTGAAGTGTATCCCGCCGGGTCATTGCCTTTGCCAAACCAGAAGATCTGGCTGTCATACGAACCCGGCATCACAAAATCTCTATTGTCCACGGTGTATGCCTGCAACCCCATGCTGAATTGACGCAGATTGGCGGCGCAACTCGCGTTTCTCCCTTTATCCCGTGCGGAATTAAGCGCCGGCAGCAGCATGCCTGCGAGAATCGCGATGATGGCGATCACAACCAGGAGTTCAATGAGTGTGAAAATTCTTATGTTGCAAGTACTTGCAATGTAAATTTGGCTGGTGACGGACTGATTGCGGACCGCAGATGAACGATCCTCGGCTGGATCCTTTTTCGACATTTTTACTACCTTTTAAACCTGAAAAAATTGTGTGACGCGCACATCTGGATTGTTCCGGTTGAAAGGTACTGAAGCAGAATGGCTGTAGCCGACTGCCGTATTGCTTTCTGACGCGGAAAGATCCGACGGACAAATCATTTGATGCAAGATCTGGCTTACAGCGGCTTGATTCCGCTGATCACAGTTGCGCGACAGC
>CAIJKT010000609.1 GCA_903821255.1 uncultured Lentisphaeria bacterium
CAAGATGCTTCTCTAAATCCGAAACTCGGATTTACAGGTACGAATCTGCTCCTTTCAGTAAAAATTGTTTCATCATTTGATATACCATATTTGTTTAGACATTGCAAGTTTAAATTTGTTCCAAAAGCAATATTTTTTTATGATTAATCGTTTTTCACACAATATTAACATAATTTATAAGAGTAAAATGCAAAACTGCAATTTTGGTCCATCGTTACAGCCAATTCGTTTCCGGAAGTTTTCACGACTGAAGAATTAGTGCTTCCGGCAATATGTTTCATGATTAAATTGCCGCTTAGAGGAACCGCGCCCGGGATTTGCGCTGACGGCAACGCGTTGTTTTCGCGATAAAACACCAGGAACCCGCAGCCGGACGCTGCATTATGCGACTGGAAACCGCAGATTGACGCACCATCTGGTTCATGCCCGATTGAATATATTTCCCCCGCGAAGATCTGATCGCGGTATTCCAGATGCAGCTTGATCAGCTTGCGGTAAATCGCCGTCACTTCCGGAACAAGCTTTGACGGGGCCAGCCAGACGAGGGGATTGGAGAATAGCGGTATCGCCGCCCAGTAATCAGCGGGATAGATATCCGGCTGGAGGCGATTGTTTTCAGCATAGAATTCCCGTTTGATTGCTTTGAAATCGGGAATTTCAATCTGCAAGGTCTGTGGCCGGATATATTTTGTCAGCCGCCACATGCAGCGCAGCGTGGTTTCCGGATGATATCCCAGACCCCACGAGTGGCAGACATAACGGTTTTCCAGAAAAATATTGCCGTATTCCAGGAACAGGAAATAGCCCGGGCGCTGGCCGTTGGTAGTATCGAAATTAAAGAAAATCTCGCCTTTACTGCGTTCCCGCAAATGCCGGACCATCTTCTCCAGATTGTCTTCGGCTTCCTTGGACCTGGTCATCACCGCGTCGATCTTGAACATCCTGATATTATAGCGGCAATAGTAGTCGTAAACAATATCGGCAAACTCGCGCCAGTCGCGGTATTCGCAGTTGCATGACGGCGCCATCCACAGCGCCAGCTCCACTCCGGCATCTTTGGCGGCAGTGGCGATATGGTCAAATCCATTCGGCAGATGCTCCCTCGAGAACTCCCAGAAATCCCTGGTCATGTGCCGGTTGTTGCCGGTCATCTCGCTAAGAGACCGCCCTTTCTGCCAGCCGTCGTCAACCTGATAATGAGTCGCCCCCAGCGCTCCTGTGGCGTTGATCTCGTCTATCAGAAATTGTTCACTGACCAGTGACGGGAAACCGCCGACGCCCCACGGATTGACCGTCACGGAATAATCTTTCTCCGGATTCTGCGGGAAACGGGTCTTCAAATATTCTTTAAGACTGGTTATTGCGGTTCCGGCCTGATACAGCACAATGACATGGCGGTAGCTGAAGAGCTCTTTCTCCGGCGATACTTCATGCGGGTTTATTCCCCAGCAGCAGGAGTGAACCGTCCTTTTCCCGTCAATTCTGAAATCATATTCTTCAAAGTCGCGGCGTTCTCCTGACGGCGGAGCTTCCTGGAGGAAAAACAGTCCGCTCCCGGATGTGTTTTCGCAGAACAACAGATTGCCGTTGAACGTCGCGGCAGGATTTTCACGTTCGAACACATGATCATTGGTGTAGTCAGTGCGCCCGGCGAATTCCACAGCTTTTGCCGGATTTATATTATCCGCAAGCCGCAGGCTGTCTTCGCAGCTTTCAAGCGCTTCCGGAGAATGTTGCCTGTAGAGGTCTGTTTTATACAGATCGCCGCGCCGGGTCCAGTACATCTGCGGCATTACCTTGCTGATAATTCCGGTCTGTGATGCAAAGTACGGCAAATCAGGATAAATAAAATACTTGCGGGTAAAAGAGACATTCTGAATGCTCTCGTGGATTTTCAACTTGATACAGACATGTTCTGCGTCAAAAATCGAACCCTCAGTCACGGATGCGGTAATTTTCTCCAGCCGGTATTCTGTACGGGCTCTGGAATTATGCGGCATATTGATGCCGGCAAATGAAAAATCGCCATGGTCATGCTCTGCAGCCAGTTCAACGCCGGAGCATTTATCTTTCAATGAAATGGTTTGAGGAACTGCATGCTTCAGATCGAAAAGCCTTGAAAGGCAGGAATTTTCTATCAACAGCCGATGATCTTTCAATCCAACCTTAACGTCTTTATATGCAAAACTTTGCTCTGAAGTTATTTCCTGGTTCTGATACGGCATCGCATTACCTTTCAGTTATCGTCTGGCTGTTTAGCACAAAAAAGCGCTTCAAGAACATTTTTGAAGCGCTTTATCATAGAAATCTTGAACCGAAAACTTATTGAGCTGCGGGTGCGGCAGTCTCAGCTTTCTTATCTGCCTTTTTGGCCTTTTTTACAGCTTTCTTGGCTATTTTGGCTTTAACTTCGTCAATTTTGGCATCAATTTCTTTGGTGTCGGCAGTGGCATTCTGGGCAACTAATGCATCTTTCTTGGCCTGAAGATCGGCAAGCTGCTTGTCCAAATCAACATGTTTCGTCGCTTTGGCAGTTTTGTCTGTTGCGGTTGCTGCGCCATCATTCGCAAATACGACGCCGCCGACCGATAATACCGCCACTACGAGAGCCAGAGTAAAAAGCTTCTTCATTTTATTGAACCTTCCTTTTTGTTTAACCGGGACTATCCCTAGTTATAATATTAACTAGAGAATTTAACGAATTTGTCAAATAATGCAAGCCTTAAACCATCATTAATAAGATGATTTTATGATGAATCAGGCCATTTGCGGCATAAGATCTTAAATTTACAATAATTTTAAAATATCAGAGACCTTTCTGCCGGTGTCCGGAAAGATCATGTCCGGGGCGATTTCGGCAAGCGGCGCTATAACAAAAAGGCGCTGCGCCGCACGGAGATGCGGAATTCTTAGCGAGTCCGACTTGATAATACGGTCGCCGAAAAGGATTATATCAATATCCATAGTTCTGGGAGTATTGATTCCGTGGACGGCCGCGCGGCCGGATTCGCGTTCAATCTTCTGGCAGACGGCAAAAAGCTCATCTGCGGTATCTGTCCATTCTCCGATAAGCGCGGCATTCATAAAATCCGGGGTGCCGGGAGCGCAACCGACCGGCACGGTGCGGTGAAAACTTGAGATTTTAATGTTTTTCACACCGGCGGCGGCGAGTTTTTGCGCCGCTAGTTTGAATGTTCCGGCGACGTCTCCGAGGTTGCCGCCGAGCCCCAGCGCTATTTTTATCATCATTAAAATTCCGCTTTTTAGCTTTGTGCGTTCGAAATTCCGATTCTGCCGGTTATATTTTAGCTTGGCTGGCTAAGAAAGCAAAGCACGGACGGTTTAATGAATAAAAAAATTAAAGTATATTTTCTTGGATCAGGCAAGATTGCAGTACCGGTTTTAAACCGGCTGGTCTGGTCTGACCGGATTGAACTGCTGGGTATCGGCACCCAGCTTGACCGCCCGGCGGGAAGAAATAAAAAGCTTCATCCCACCCCGGTCGGCGAATTTGCCCATGCTTCAGGGTTGCAGGCCGATAAGATTCCAACCGTCAATGCGGAGGAGTTTCTTGATTATTTAAGGTGGCTGGCGCCGGATCTTATTGTTGTCGTGTCTTTCGGCCAGATACTTAAACAGCCGCTGCTGGAACTGCCGAAGATCTCCTGTGTCAACATTCATGCATCCCTGCTGCCGCGCTACCGCGGAGCCTCGCCGATCGCCGCGGCAATAGTCAATCACGATGCCAGCACCGGAGTATGTTTCATTGAAATGGACCGGGGCCTTGATACCGGTCGCGTCTATTGTTCATTTGAGCATTTTTTATCCGGGAGTGAACGGGCGGACTGGCTGGAGGAAGCGCTGGGACGGCTTGCCGCCGACAAGATAGTGGATGTGCTGGAGGGGATTGTCCAGGAGGAAAATGATCCTGTCACGCAGGACGTGACACTGGCGACGATCACTAAGAAAATACATAAAGGCGACGGCATAATCAACTGGAACCTGCCTGCGGCGGACATTGAGTCCAGAATCCGCGGCTATTATCCCTGGCCGGGGGCGGCTTTCACTTTGCGGGCGCATAATCGCAAAATCACCGTCCGGGTTACTTCCGCTTCCGTTCACGCGCTGATGTCCGGCAAGCCCGGCGAAGTATTGCAGGCGAATAAAAAAGGCTGGATTATCGCCTGCGGCGCGAATGCGCTGGAACTGCTGACGGTAGTTCCACAGGATAAAAAAGAGATGCGCGGCATCGATTTTCTGAACGGCTGCCATCTGGATAAAGGAATTATTGTCGGCATGGAGTGATTTCACCGGTTGTATTAGAACAGTTCCGGGTGTTATATTGTATTCAAGAATATATTTAAAGATAGCAATGGGCAGAGTTTATTATGGACAATGTAAAAAAACAGATAATCCTGAATTGCGAAAAGCTTGAAACCAGATTTGCCATGCTCAATAACGGCAGACTTGAAGAGTACCAGATTGAACGCGGGCAATGCGAGCCTCGCGTCGGTTCTGTTTTTCTGGGCAAGATTGTAAACCTTGAACCGACCCTGCAGGCGGCATTTGTAGATATCGGTACCGGGAAAAATGCTTTTCTGCACTACTGGGACATGATGCCGTCCGGCGATGAAGTTGAGGATGATTTTGCCGAAGAGCACGAAAAGAATGAAAAACCGCTTGAAGCAAAAAATAAGAAGCGGACAAGTTTTTCCGAAAAACTCCGGCGGGTGCTTGGACAGGCCACCGGTTCCAAACAGCTTCGCGAAAAAGAGCGGAGCCGCCGCCGCAAAAAAATCACCATGAAAGATATTCCGGAAATGTTTCCGCAAGGCACTGAACTGCTGGTACAGGTAGTCAAAGGCCCGATTGGAACGAAAGGCCCCCGGGTTACCACCAACATTTCCATTCCCGGCCGTTATCTGGTGCTGCTGCCTTATTCCGATCACATCGGGCTTTCTTCAAAAATAGACAACGCCCAGGAGCGGCAGCGGCTGAAAAAAATCCTTTCCGAACTGGACGTACCCGAGGGCATGGGCCTTATCTGCCGCACAGTCGGCGAAGGCAGAAAAGCCATTTTCTTCAAGCACGACCTGGATATGCTGCTTGATTACTGGCACAAAGTTGAACTGGTCATGTCCAAGGGAGTGGTTCCGTCAATCGTATATTCCGAGCCCAACCTGCTGGAGTGTACTGTACGGGATTTTATTACTGACGATATCGACCAGATCATCGTTGATGACGATACCGCATTTCATGCGATACATAACGCGCTGATCAAGTTCGGCGGGACACGCACTGCCCGCAAAGTGGTGATGTATGACCGCGACATTCCGATTTTTGAACGGTTCAAGGTCAAAGAACAGGTAAACGACATCTTCAAGCGGCAGGTACAGCTTTCCGGCGGCGGCTATATTTGCATAGATGAGACCGAGGCGCTGATTGCAATTGATGTGAACACCGGCAAAGGCCGCAAACTCGGCGATCAGCCGGAAACCATTCTGCAAACCAACCTGGAGGCGGCGGAAGAAGTCGCCAGACAGCTCAGATTGCGGAACATCGGCGGACTGGTCGTAATCGACTTTATTGATATGCGCAGCGCCCATGACCGGGAAAACGTGTTCAAGCACATGAAGAAACTGGTTAAAGACGACCGTGCGAAAACTAAACTGCTGCCGCTAAGCAAGCTCGGGCTGATGGAAATGACCAGACAGCGCGAACATGAAAGCCTGAAAGATACGCTTTACGATCCGTGTCCTTATTGTGACGGCAGCGGCAACATCAAGTCGGCAATGTCCATGAGCGTGGAAATTCAGCGCCGGCTCAATGAAGTCCTGCGGCGGAGAAACGCCAAAACCGGGATTTCAGTCCGGGTCATCATGCATCCCGACATACTGGCAAGACTCAAGAATGAAGACGCCGATCTGCTTCAGGAACTGGAAAGCAAATACGGCAAAAATTTGAGTTTCCGTGCCGAAAGCGTCCTTCATCATGAAGAATTCAAACTGGTTGATCCAGACACCAATGTTGAATATTGAGAAGGCGTTCAAGTCATGAACATTACTGTCAACGGCAAAGTTTTCATTATTGAAGCCAATCTTTCACTGGAACAGTTTCTGAAAGACCGGGGCTTTGATCCGGCCAAAACAGTCGCCGCGGTCAATGGCAGTGTCGCCGGCAGTGAAGATTGCGGCGGGATTATCCTGAAAGAGAACGATGTCCTGGATGTAATGAGCTTTGTTGGCGGCGGCTGATCTTTCAATTTGCTTTTTACAGGCTGTTATTATGACTTTAACCTTGGCGTTATGCTGCATACTCATCGGGTTCAGCGCCATGCTCTCCGGCGGTTTCTGGGGACTTGGCGGCGGCTGGCTTATCATGCCGGCATTGCTGCTGGCCGGAGTGAATATCGAAACCGCCGTCGTCGCCAGCCTGCTCCAGATGATTCCCAGCACTCTCCCTACAGTCATCAGACAGTTTCCGGCAATCGGATGGCGGAAAGGTTCCTGGGGCTATGCCGTCGCGCTGCCGATTTGCCTGTTTTCATTTGCCGGCAGTCTGGCGGGCAAGCCGCTGGGGGATTTGATGCTGAATCTCTGCGGCAGCCGCAAACTGCAGGAAGCGCTCTATCTGTTTATCATGGCCGTAATCTTTTTGGAAACGGTCAGATCTTCCGGGAAACCGGTGTTGCAGAATACGGCGGACGCCGGAAACATCAAGCTGGACGGCAGGAAAAAGTGGTTTGCGGCAATTTCCGGAATCATTACCGGAGTTATTTCTTCGCTGCTCGGAATCGGCGGCGGATCGCTGGTCCGTCCGGTGATGAAATCCTTCCTCAGAGTGCCGGAAAAAATTGCCGGCATGATTCTCCGGCTGTCCGTGCTGATCGTGGCCGTTTCCGGGTCGGCGTCATATCTGATCGGCAGAAACGGTTCAGTGAAGGATTCTCTCTGGCTGGCGCTTTTCCTGACCATCGGCGGACTTCCGGCGTTTGCGCTGGGAGCCCGAATGCACTCTATTGTGACCGGCGCCGGTGACGACAAAACCGCTGATTCCAGTTTTGCCTTGTTCATCTTTTTCGTATTCCTCAGTGTTTTGTGCAAAATTACCGATTATATTGTAACTGGCAGAATTATCATTGTTATTTCAGGAATTCTGCTGATAGCTTATCTGGCGTCGGTCACGCTTAAATCAAAAAGAAAACTGAAAGCGGCGGCGCCGCAGTAAACTGAGTAAGGCACATGAAACTTTTCAACCTTTCCGGACAGGCATTAAAGAGTGTTTTCCAGGGTAATGTCCTGATGCTCGGGCTGGTAAGCTTTTTTACTGATTTTTCCAGCGAAATGATCTATCCGCTGCTGCCGCTGTTTTTCTCCGGGCTCGTTTCCTCCGGAATGGTTGCGGTGTATATCGGGCTGATGGACGGCATCGCGGAAACTGTTGCCAGCGTGCTGAAGATTTATTCCGGCAGAATCAGCGATGCGGTCGGCAAACGCAAACCGCTGGTGTTTCTGGGGTACGGTATTTCCACTTTCGCCAGGCCGGTGCTGGCGGTCTGCACAGCCGGATGGCATGTGATTCTGCTGCGCTTCGTTGACCGCATCGGCAAAGGCATCCGGACCGCGCCGCGCGATGCGCTGATCAGTGAATCGGTCTATCCCGAAGTCCGCGGACTGGCGTTCAGCTTTCACCGTTCAATGGATCATGCCGGAGCAGTTTTGGGACCGGTGACCGCCGGCGTTTTCCTCTACCTCCTGCTGGGCGGGAATGAATTATGGAGCCGGTTCTCAGCGACGGCTGATCAGGGGGAAATGCATGCCCTGCGCTGGCTGTTTGCGTTTGCCCTTATTCCGGGAATCGCCGCAGTCTGGATCATAACCAGTAAAATCAAAGAAAGCCGCGGACAATCCGGCGCCGAAGCGGATAAAACGGAGAATCATAATGCCGCGCCGCTGCCGGGCAGATTCTATGTCTTTCTCGCGGCCGTAACGCTGTTTGCACTGGGCAACAGTTCCGACCTGTTTCTGCTCTATTACGCCCAGACTCAATTCAACCTCGGTCCGGGCTACCTGATTCTGTTCTGGACGGTGCTGCACCTGTCAAAAATCTGCTTCAGCATGCCGGGCGGCTGGCTTTCCGACCGCCTGGGCAGGCAGTTCACAATCACCTGCGGCTGGATCATCTATATGGCGGTTTACTGCGCGTTTCCTTTCGCCGCGGAGCTGTGGATGATCTGGCTGCTGATTATCGCTTACGGCTTCTTCTACGGCATGACCGAAGGTTCGGAAAAAGCCCTGGTCGCCGACTTCGTGCCCGCTGACTGCCGGGGCCGGGCCTACGGGCTCTATCATGGTTTCGTCGGGCTTGGCGCACTGCCGGCAAGCCTGGTTTTCGGCGTACTGTGGTCAGTTGCCGGTCCGAAAACCTCATTCATCCTTGGCGCAATCTTTGCCGCCGCCGCAGTCGCGGTCATCACCGCCCTCTTCATGACCGCCGCGAAAAAACAAACCCGGGTTCAGTCATCATAACTCATTTCTTCAAATAACCGGACAGCGGCGTGCCGGAGGCGGATAAATCCTTGACAATCAGTTCGGCTATGGCAACCGCCCCTTTTTCACAAAAATGAGTGCGGTCTTTGGGCGAACAGAACAGCGGCGCAACTCCTTCACTGCCAAGTTCCTGCATCAACGTTCCGCTGGAGCTGTAAAGATCAATGCAGACGACGTCTTTTTCTTTGGCGACATTTTTCATCGCATCAACATACGGCTGCAATTCGGCGGTTATTATGCCTTTATTAAAAGACCCGCGATGCATCGGAGCAATCAGTATCGGCGTCGCCTTCGCCGAGCGGACATCGTCAACATACTTCCGGAGAAATTCCGTGTAATTAGTCGCGGCATCGGTGGATTCCGGTTTGTCTTTGGCGTGAGAATCATTATGGCCGAATTGAATCAGCACATAATCTCCGGGCTTCACCAGTTTCAACGTTTTATCCCAATCTCCCTGCTGAATAAATGTCTTGGTGCTGCGTCCGCTGATGGCCTTGTTGATTACTTTCACATCATCGTTGAAAAATTTCGGGATGACCTGTCCCCATCCCCGGATTACCAGTTCCGGTTTGTAATCCGCCACGGTGGAGTCGCCGACAAGAATGACATTGATTTTAGTTTTCTGGTTCATGGAATTTTCCGTCTGGGCTGATAACGGTTGAGTTTGTGTAAGACTGACGGTCAAAGCTGCTGCTGCAAATATTCTTTTTATCATTTTAATCCTTTTCTTTATTCAGAAATATTGATGTTTATTTAATTATTTCAAGTTTCAAAACCAACGTTTAAACATTTTAGCAACCGCGTCAAAAACCGGTTTAACCACAGACTACAGCGTCACAGAGAGAACATTGTCTTTAAAAAACTTATTTCCCGGCAACTGCCAGCCTGACGTGATCCAACGGTCCCGCAGCAATATAAACGTCCTGCCCGAACGCAAGCCCCCGAACAAGAGCAGATTCCTGACCATGCCCCCGATCAGTTTCAGCGCCGACCGCTGATCGTCCGTAAATTTAAATCCTGTCATAAATCGAAATCCTTTTTAACCATAAAAAACAAAATGGTAACATTAAGAAATTTAACAATCAATTATCTATATATAGTAAATTTGTCAACCAGAACGGTGACAATAAGTTCAAATAAAGCTGAAAAACCAGGAATGATTTTACAATTTTGATGACCGGCATCTCAAAGTGTGAAACACGCGCCGCCTGCTGCATTTACCGGAAAGGCATCAAATCGCGCTGTCGTTCTCTGTTTTTATCCGTAAAATCAGGGAATTGTTCAGTATTGCGCTTGAAACCGGCTCTGAATATTCTATCATATAGTAATTGTTCGCCTGTTAATTAAGGAACGAATATGGATTTTGAAATAATTTTTAATTGCCCGGAATGCGGGGCGGAAGTATCCGCGCAGTCCAATACCGCCGGCCAGACGCTGCAGTGCGGCGCCTGTTTCAAAGAAATCACAATCCCGATTCCGGGACTTGAGGAAGGGCTGGAGATCGGCGACTTTGTGCTCCGGAGCAAGCTCGGCAGCGGCGGAATGGGAGAAGTCTGGCTGGCAACCCAGATTTCCATGCGGCGGCTGGTCGCGCTGAAAATACTGCTGCCGAAATTTGCCGACAACAAACGCTTTGTCAACCGTTTTCTGACCGAGGCCGCCATGGCCGGTCAGCTCAGCCATCCGAATATCATCACGGCTTATTCCGCCGGCCAGGTCGGCAACTATTATTATCTGGCCACCTCATATATTGACGGGATGGAAGTCGCCACCAAGCTGAAACTGGACACAAAACTGACTGAACGCGAAGCGCTGAAAATTACACGGGATATCGCCTTTGCGCTGAAATATGCCTGGAACGAGCACCGGATGCTGCACCGGGACGTGAAGCCGGGGAATTTCATGCTGGACCGCAAAGGTTTTGCCCGGCTGATGGATATGGGGATTTCCAAGATATTGAAAGACGACCCGGAAGAAACCTCCGTGAATATCGTTATGGGAACTCCTGACTATATCAGTCCGGAACAGGCCAAGGCGGAAAGGAATATTGATTTCAGATCCGATATTTATTCGCTGGGGGCCTCGCTTTACCACATGGTGACCGGGGGGCCGCCCTTCAAGGCGGATACCGCCGGAAAAGTTTTGCAGATGCATGTCAGAACCCCGTTGACCCCGCCGGAAAACATAAATCCGGCGCTGTCCAAAGAATGTTCCGCGCTGATTCAGATGATGATGGCGAAAGACCCCAATGACCGCCAGTCAAGCTGGGATTACGTGATTGACGATCTTGAAGCTGTGCTGGCCGGGCGGATGCCGGGCAGGAAAACTCTCGGGTTATTCGGGAAGACTAAAAAGTCAGGCGCCTCGACATCCCGGGCGGATGATGTGATCTCCCTGAAAGGCAGATCCGCATCCTCCAATAAAAAAGGCGGCGATGATACCGGCGCCACTACTGACGTGACAGTCGCCCTGGATTCCAATGTCACCATGAAAATGGACGCGGTCGCGGATGACAAATCCGAACCGGCCGCGGCGCCGGCCCCAAATGCTCAGAACCATACGGGGCAGACAGCTCCGGCAAACAAGCCGCCGCCACCGCCGCCGAGAGTCAGAACGGTACCTCCTAAAATCGCCGATTATAACAAAAAGTCTTTGAAAAAATTGAACCTGCTGATTCTGGCGGGAATAATCTCTGTCATCGTTCTGGTGATAATCGTCATCATTGTCTATCACGTCAAAAAATGATAAAATCCGCGGCGGTTTCACCCGCGGCGGAAGTGTGCCTGCCGGAGCGCTTTACTTCAGCATCTCCATCATGAATTTGAATATCCGGTCATTGTTGCCGGGCAGTCCTTCATGTCCGAAATCGGGATAAATCACCACGTCTTTCGGCGAGGTTATTTTATTGTATGCGGCAAACTGGCTTGACGGCGGACAGACGTTATCCATCAGGCCGGTGACCATCATAATCCTGCCGCGGATCCGCTTCGCGATATTCTGCACATCAATATAGCCCAGGCGGCGGAAAACTTCATCTTCGCGGGAATGAGTCGGATCAAACCAGCGGAAATACTCCCGCAGCTCGGCATAGGCGTTTATGTCCAGGTCCATGTCCCAGATGCGCTTATAGTCGCACAGAAACGGGAACACCGGCGCGGCGCGGCTGATGCGCGGTTCCAGCGCGGCGCAGGCCAGCGTCAGTCCGCCGCCCTGGGAGCCGCCCATTGCCGCAACTCTAGTCGCATCCTCTTCCGGCATTTGCATGACCAGGCCGGCAAGCTGGGCGCAGTCCAGAGATATCTGACGGAAGAGCATTTTCTCCGGTCCGGAATCGAGCCCGCGGATGATTTGGCCCTTGAAAGTGTTGCCGATAACTCCGCCGACGTCTTCCGAATTTCCGGCCTGGCCGCGGCAGTCCAGCGCGGCCACGGTAAATCCGGCGGCCACATACGGCAGCTTGTCGCACCAGTCTCCGGAATTGCCGCTGTAGCCGTGAAACATGACAATGGCCGGATGTTTTTTCCTGAGCGGTTTCGGGCGGAGCAGTTTGGCGAAGACCCGGGCGCCGCCGATGCCGGTGAAATACATGTCGTAGCATTCGGCGTAAGGGGCCTGAAAGTCGGACGGAAGCAGTTCCACTTCCGGATCAATGGCTTTCATTTCCGCAATCGAGCTGTCCCAGAATTTATCGATGTCTTTGGGGCACGGACTGCTGCCTTTGTAGGAACGCAGTTTATCCAGCGGCATGTCAACTAGTGGCATAACAATGTCTCCTTAGTTATTTTTCCCGGAGTTGTCCGGGCTATTTTTTATTTTAAGACCTGTCTGATTTCCGATTCCGATACCGGCCCCTGCCGGATTATGCGCAACTCACTTCCGGACACATCAATGACCGTCGATGCCTGGCGGTCCGGCGGAATGGCCCCCCCGTCAACTATTATATCCGGAGTTCCGTTCAAATCCTTAACCGCATCCTGCACGTTCAGGGCGTTCGGCGTTCCCGACAGGTTGGCGCTGGTCGAAGCCAGCGGAAACTTGATGCGGTGAAGCAGGGCCAGGATGAACGGATGGTCCGGAATCCGGAATCCGGTTTTGCCGCCTTGTGCGTCAGCGGTTATGATCGTGACCGGGCCGGGACAGAATTTCTCCGTCAGCAGCGCGGCATCACGGTTCAAATTCACCCCATGCGCTTCGAGCATGGCGATGCCGTCGGCGAACATTGCCAGCGGTTTGCCGCGGTCGCGCTCTTTCAGCCGGTAGATTTTCTCGATTCCGGCGGCATCGTCCCGGCGGCAGACCAGGCCGTAGACCGTTTCCGTGGGCACAACCAGCACCGCGCCCGGCGTCTGAAGCTGCTTCGCGCAGGCCAGAGCAATCGCTTCGATGTTGTCGTCATCCAGTTTGTATGTATTCATCGCCATTTTTAATTTAATAGTTCAAGAATCCGTTAATGTAGCATTTCTTTATCCCCGGCAACACACGAAAACTAAAAAAATGCAATTTTTTTATCTTCCCGCCCGATTCCGAGATTTTGGAGTGTCGTTGAGTGGAGTGCTTGTCGGACGGGGAGGACTTGTCAGACTGGAATTCCGAGATTTTGGAGTGTCGTTGAACATGTGGTGTATCATTTCTCACTGCTGATTCCTGGTTTCCTGTCTGTTCTTCAAAAGACGCTGACGCTCCTTTCTCGACATTTTGGCAAACCGCCGGTCATGGGACCTGGCAGGGAACTGGGAGGACTGGGAGGACTGGGAAGCCTGGGAGGACGGGTATTCCGATACTTTGGAGTGTTCTTGAGCAGAGTGCTTGTCGGACTGGGTGGACTTGTCGGACTGGTATTCTGAGACTTTGGAGTGCTCTTGAACATAGCCCATGCGGCCAGCATTACCAGACGGGCAGCCGCCCGATTCCGAGACTTTGCAGTGTTCTTGAGCGGAGGCTGTTTTACCAGACGGGCAACCGCCCGATTCCGAGACTTTGCAGTGTCCTTGAGCGGAGGTTGTTTTACCAGACGGGCAACCGCCAGCCAGCCAATAGCGGATCGCTTTCAGATTGGGCGGAAGCTGGCGCTCGGTGGATTTGCGGAAATCGCCGTCGCGACAGGTTTCGGTGCGCACGGTGCACTTGCCCAATGCCAGCGCCAGCAGTTGACAGCGCAGCCTGCCGTAACACTCCCTTCGGCCGCGGTCCAGCGCGGCGGCGAAATCCGGAAACTGCTTTTTATAATTATAGAATGATGAAAGTGCAATCCCCAGCCGCCAGGCAATCTGCAAATCGGTGTAACCTTCGGCGGCATGGCGTTCGACGTCTTCCAGAAAACTTTCATCATACTTTGAGTTTACCGCAATGTTTACTTTTACCGGTTCCGATGTCCGGATGTCGCCGTCGCCGTTGTCAGCATACTGTCTGTTCCGTTCCAGCCAGCGGATGAGCATTTTCAGGTTCGGCACAAGCTGCCGGATGGTTTTGGTTTCGCGTCCGCTGACAGAATGTTTGACGGTGGTGGTAAAACAGCGCCCCAATGCCATATCCATCAGACTGCTTTCAATTTTGTCCGCCGACACCGCCAGCCGTCCGGTTTCGACGGCGGCGGCAAACTCCGGAAACTGCCGCTGATAAGTATAAAACGTGTCTTCGGATATGTCCAGTTTTGCC
>CAIJKT010000610.1 GCA_903821255.1 uncultured Lentisphaeria bacterium
CTTCGGCGTATTTTTGCGACACGATTTTTCCCGGCCTTTGATCGCTGTCGAGTCGAGACTGCTGTGCCCGACGATCTTATCGCCAAGATGCTCCGCTACCAATGCCTTGTGAATGGCATCCGGCAGTTCAAGCTCGGCAAATTCCTTGAACGCACGTGAAAAAGTCGCCTCGGACGGAACCTGAGAGCGATATTCCCACCCGCACAGCCGCCGCAAACTCGGATTCGTTTCAAGATTTTCAATCAACACTTTCGTAGTCGGAAGATCATAAACAGCTTTCAAAATGAAAGCGCGTAACATGCCTTCACGCCCACTCATAGGACGCCCCATACCGCTCCAGCGCAAATTCGCGTCGATGAAGCGCGACGGACGAACCAGTTCAAGCACTCGCACAAATTCTTTCTGTTTGGCCGTCAATTCGCCAAATTCTTCCTCCAGCATTGGAAAAAGATAACGCTCTATGGTAATATATGTACTGCGGAGATTATTCATTTTTACCTCTTAGTTGTGTTTGAGCATAAAATGAACTTATTTCCGCATTTTTCAAAGTCCTAATTCAAACTTTTGAAATTACCTCCCTTAATAAGATATTAGCTGGATTACTCCGGTTAACATAATATCAATAACAAAATTAGCAATCCGGAATGTTGCGGAATCCCGCATCGGCATTTCGGGTATATGCCGGTATCATAAAAGAGATCGCCGGCAGCGTTATTAAAAGCGTTACCGGCGTTTTTTTAGGTTATTTGAACAGCTCGGCGACTCTCACGGTACGCTCTTCGCGACGGGATATCTCCGCCGCCTGGCCGATGGCGGTTGACCACATGCCGTGTTCAGTTGTTGAACTGTTTTTCTCTTCACCTTTGAGAACCCTGAAAAAGGCGTCTATCAACATGGGGTCCGCGCCGCCGTGACCGCCCTCGCCCTCTGGAATATGGTATGTAATCACTTCCTTGCTCCAGCGCGGCCGGATAATGATAGTCCGCTTTTCCAGACTGACTTCAGCCTGGCCGCGATCACCAACCACGGTGTAGAGGCGGTCGCTCATCGGGGTGATAAAACATTCGAGATGGCTGGCCTTGGCGCCGTTTTCATATTCGACGATCGCAATGCCGTTGTCATGGGTGTCTTTGTCGGAAGTGTACATGCAGAGGTCTTTGGAATAGCCGTCGGAATCAACCGCCCGGTCGCCCCAGGCGCTGTTCTGGATATCATCAATCTTGTAAACGTCCGGGCAAATCTCTCTGTAGGCGCATTTGTGGCAGGTCGGACCGACCGGCATATCGGCTTTTACCGGAAACGGAATATGCTGCGGATTGAGCACGTCAATTCCGGCGAAAGCGCTGACCTTGACCGGTTTCGGGAAATCCAGCAGCCAGTTGAAAATATCAAAGTCATGGCTGCCTTTATGAATCCAGAGGCCGCCGCTTTTTGCATAAAGACGGTTCCAGCGGGACATGTAGGTACGGCCGCCGTCGTAAAATTCACGGTTTTCAATCAGGAAAACCCGGCCGATAGTACCTTCCGAGATCAGTTTCTTCAGCTTTTTCAGTACCGCGTGATGACGCAGATTGAAGCCCATCATGATGGTCTTGCCGGCCTTTTCGGCGGCGCTGATAATGTTCTGGCAGCCTTTCACGGTTATAGCCAGCGGCTTGTCAATCAGGACATTGACCCCATTGCTCAATGCCGCCACCGCGTTGCCCTCATGGCAGAAGTCCGGACTGGTAATAACGACCGCGTCGAGTTTTTCGGCGGTGATCATGGCTTCAACGGACGTATAGAAGTTTGGCTTGAAGCCGAGTTCTTTGGCGGCAAACTCCATCCTGACCTCATTGGGATCGCAAAGCGCTACAATTTCGGCGTCATTACGCTTTGAAATATTTTGACCGAAAGAACAGATGCCTCTGCTTCCTGCCCCGATAATACCGACTTTGAATTTTTGCTCACTCATTTTTTGTCCTTTTGTTTCAGGAGATTGTTAATGTCCTGTTTTTAAATTAAATATTTAAGTTGAACTTCTGATTTTCAGGTTCATTGGAACTCCGACCGCGCCAGCCCGCTCATCGGGCTTAATAATTTTACCCAGCAGCATTTCCGCCGCCAGTTCCCCGGCCTTGAAATTCGGCTGGGCGATGGTTGTCAAGCCGGGGCTGGTGAATGCCGCCAGTTCCCGGTTGTCAAAGCCGATGACCGCGACCTTGTCAGGTATCTTCACTCCGGCTTCCCGGAAACCGGCAATCAGCCCGGCGGCGAGATAATCCGAATAGGCAATCACCGCATCCGGCGGAATTTCCGCCCCGGCGATCTCGCCGGACATCGCAACTCCAAGGTCGAAAATTCTTCCCAGCTCGCCTCCGGAATAATTGTTTTCACTGAAAATTATTTCAGGAAGGCCGAGCTCTTCAATTGCTTTGCGGTAGCCGCGGATACGGTTACAGCAAATGCCGTGAAATCCGGCAAATGCAATTTTACTGCGTCCTTTTCCAGCCAGATAATATACGGCATCGCGAACCCCCTGCAAGCGGTCAACGTAAACGCAGTCCATTTCCGCTATCAGGTCATACGAAATCAACACCGCCGGAATCTTCTTCGCTTCCATCACCCGGTAAATCGACTTATACCGTTCGCTGTCGCCGATTATTATAATGCCGGCCGGGCTTTGTCCGGCAATATCCTCCAGCAGTTTCAAATCCGCCGGTTCAACATCGTTGTTGATATCCAGAAAATGCAAATTCATCTCATAGCCGGAAGCGCCCAGACGCCGCTTAATGCCGACAAACTTTTCCATCATCAACTGGTCGCCGCTGATGTTGTCAGCACCAAGGAAACTGATGACCGCCACCTCAAAATTCTTCCTGAAACGCAGGCTGCGCGCCGCGCGGTTAGGCCGGTAACCGACTTCCGCGGCAATCCGCATCACCTTCTCCCGCGCATCCTCTGAAACATAACCAATCCCCCGGATCGCCCGGCTGACGGTATTTATTGAAAGCTCTGCGCGTTCTGCGATATCTTTTAAACTGGCCATATCAAAATCTTTCCAATATATCTCAACGTTACCATATTACTATAATTCCAAGGTTTAAAAATGTAAACCCGGGAATTTGAAAAAAAATCAAGAAAGCATTAAACGGAGTGCCGTGAGCTCGGTTTCCGCCGCGTTTCTAACTTGTTCCGGCAATGCCGCCATCAATTTATTAATCGAGATATCGTGAATAATATGATCGGCAATAATTCGGGTAATGCCCCGGCTGGAAGTGCTGATGCATTCAGTCTGACCATTTTCATGAAAGAAGCAAATAACGGCTTCGCGGTTATCCGCCACTGCCAGCAGCAGCCGGCCCGGCATCTCTTTTCTGACCAGATCCGGGCGGCGATGCTGAAAAACCGTACCCATGGCGAATTTGAAATCCTCATAACATAAAACAAACACTCCGGACTTGGCCGCCGCAGTCTCCAGAACCGGACGAAGTTTCTCCAGATCATCCGCCCAGGCGGTTAACAGGAGTTTTTTATCCGCCGAGGCAACTACGGTTTTGATCAAAGCAACGGCTTCTTCGCAATTATTTATGACTCTGGCGTTTACTTCAGCAGGTTCGCTGCGCAGCAGCAGCAGCGCCGGTTCCAGCGCGCTGATCTCGCCGGCAATGCTGCTTTTGATGCCGCTCAATACCGCATCCGGAGCGACGGCGCTGTAGTTGTTCTTCTCCGCGCCATCCCCGATGATCGCACCTTTCTGGGCCAGCGTCAGCAGCACCTGATAGATTTTCGAGCTGGGAATTCCGGATTTTTTCGCGATTGAATAACCGGTGCCGGAACCGGCGCGCAGCAAGGCGACATAGGCTCTGGCTTCATAACTGGTGAAGCCCAGCCTGCTCAATGATTCTACAATATCCTGCTTCATGAGTACACTCCATATTCGTCAAGCGCTTCAAACATGGCATAGATGTTTTTCAGCGGAACATCCGGCTGAATATTATG
The DNA here is from genome assembly GCA_903821255.1 of uncultured Lentisphaeria bacterium. The sequence goes on from CAIJKT010000610.1 coordinate 3,982, forward strand.
CACCTGGCAAAAGACAAATCCGCCGCCGGGAGCCAGCAGTTCGATATTCTTTCTGACGCTGTCTTTCACTTCCGCCGGGCTGCAGCGGTTCAAGACATGCTGAGTGTCAACGCCGCCGCCCCAGAACGTTATTTCACTGCCGAAGTCCCGTTTCAACTCTCCGGCATCCATGCCCCGGGCACTGATTTGAACCGGGTTCAGCGCGTCCACCCCGCATTCGATCAGATCCGGGATGAATTCCCGCACCGCGCCGCAGGAGTGAAACAGCAGCGGTGCGCCAAATGCCGTTTTGGCCGCCTTGAACAATTGACTTTGATAAGGCTTGATCAGTTTGCGATATGAACCGGGGGAAATCATCGGCCCCTGCTGAGTGCCGAGATCATCATTGAAAAGCACGATGTCAGCCATTCCTTTCAGTTTCGGCGCCAGACGGTTGATGCGCGCAAGATAACCTTCCAGCAGACAGGACATCAACGCCTCAACCACATCCTCCGCGCAAACCAGATCCATCATGAAATTTTCCATGCCGCGCAGCATCTGGCCGGCAGCCAGCAGATGGCAGCACAGATTCAGCACGACACATTCGCCGCGGGCGGAAGCTGCCGCCGCCCGGCGCGCCAGCGCCTCAACCGGTTCATCCGCAAAAAACGGCCAGTCACAGGTTTGAATCAGCGTCCGGGCCCGCTCAATGTCCTGCACTGTCTCCGCGTTTTGCAGCGGAAAATATGCCGGTTCGAAGTAGTGCCCCCCGGCCGGGCGGCGGGCAATGATTGTTCCGTCCGGACCTCTGACTAGAGTGCTGCCGCCATCATGCTCTTCATGCCATTTCTCCGGCAGCAGTACTTTGAATCCCAGTGGATTGTCCACACACTTCCAGGATGCAGGCTCCGGTGTCAGATTGAAAGTATCGATGCTGTATTTTTGTTTGAATTCAGCATCGACATAGGCAACATATTGGTACGGTTCATAAATTCTGGGCATCAAATCGGAACCCGCGTCCCGGATCAGATTAAAATAGGCCGCACCGGTAATGCCGGAAGATTCCATGCCGCCAAAATCACGGGGTATCCGGTCTGGTTCAGAATGATTCAGCGCCGACTTGACTCTTGCTCTGCTGTTCATAATATTCATTCCTTATATATATTAACTACCTTAGTAGTTAATATAATGTGCCAATAGCATCCTGTCAAGATGACTGCATCCAGATTCTGGACAGTCAATTCCGACTTGGGAGAGTCGTTGAGCACAACGCATTTTGTTTCCATCTTCTGATTTCCAGGTTTCCCTTCTGAATTCTCTTCCCACATTTTGGCTACCTGTGCAAGTCACATAAGACTCATAGACCCCATTGCTTTCCGCTGCTGCGATAAACATTCTGGACATTACTACACCTCTTTGAACTATTACCGCCGTCAAAAAGTTAACTGAACCCTTAATTGCCGGCGATTGTCCGGCGCTTTTTTTGTCCCGCAAACAGGCATAACGTATCTACATATAGTGAATTTGTCAATTAATCTTGCACTAAATGCTTTATGGAGAATGGATTGTATTTTTTTCTACGGGTGAAAAATTCGCAGATGCGATGAACTACTACTCAAAATACAAAGGTTAAGGTTTGGACCGGCGGTCCGTCACGAAATACATCTTCATCATGCCCTTGCCTTTGACTTCCAATTCGCAGCGTTCGGAAAATTCATAGTTACCCTTGACCAGATCGTAAGTGACTTCGGAAAGATTGATTTTCATCGGTTCGGAATTCTGTTCCATGCGGCATGCCGTGTTAATCGTGTCTCCGAAAACATCGTAGATGTATTTCTTAATCCCGACTACTCCCCCGACGACTCTGCCGGAATGAATGCCTATCCGGATTTTCCACTGAATCGCTGTCGTCGTGTTCCGCTTTTCCAGATACCGGATGATCTGGATGGCCGAATCGACAATATTCCCGGCGTGGTTGGCATGGCCGTCATTCATGCCGCTGACCGCCAGATAGGCATCGCCGATGGTTTTGATCCGCTCACAGTTGTTGTTTTCGATAATCAGATCAAAGCCGGTGAATATCTCATTCAGTTCGTCGATCAGGGTTTTGGGCTCAAGCCGGGAGGACAAATTGGTGAATCCGACAATATCGGAAAAAAACACCGTAACGTTTTCAAAAGTCTCAGGGACGGTGCGTCCGGTAGCCTTCAAATCATTGGCAATGCGGACTGGAAGGATATTCAGCAGCAGGCGGTCCGATTTCTCTTTTTCCTGCGTGATTACCTCATACGCCTGTTTCAATTGCTCGTTCTGCTGTTCGATTTTCTGGAACGCGTCTTTCAACTGGGCGGTCATACTGTTGAATGCCGTGGAAAAATCCCCCATGAAATCCACCTGCTGCTCAAAATCGCCGGACGCGATCCGCTGTGTCTTCCAGGTGAGATGCCGGAGGCTGGATTGTACGCCTTTGAGCAGTTGCAGCACCGTCATGCCGCTTCTGGGCAGTTCGAAATCTAGCCTGCCGCCCGCAAGATGAGTCATCGCGCCGGTGAAATCGTCATAACTCCCGAGAAAACGGTTGACGTACTCGACCAGTTGTTTCAGTTCGTTATCCGGATGATCGGCAGGCAGGATGACCGGTTTGGCTTTCTGTCCTTTGAGGATCAGATAGAATGCCTCAGTCAGTTTATCCAGATATTTTTCATCGACTTCCAGCATCGCGGCTCTTTTCAGTTAATAGCTTTCGCCTTGAAACGGCAGACCCGGTCGCCGGAGCACCAGCAGTCAACCTCTTTGACCTCGAACTCTTTGCCGGTAAATTCCTGCAGAATGCCGCTGAGAAAGCCTTCATCATAAACGCAGATAGTTTCGTCGGAAATCTTCAACCCGGAGCAGTCCAGATCTTCCGCCACCGTAATGACAAATTCATTTTTGTCCAGATCGGCATGCTCGAAGCGGACGATCCCGATTTTAAGATCCCGGAGGATGTTCTGCAACTTTGCGGCCAGGTCGTTGAAATCTTCGCACGCCTTAATGACATTGCGGTAAAATTCCTGCCCCGCTTTTTTGCCGGCGGCTAAAAAAATCCGGTCGGCATCGGCGACGCCGTATTCCTTGATCAGCACGTCCCGCAGCGTGAACTGCATCAGGCGGTATACTGCAACATCCATTGTTCCGCCCATATTGGGCCGCCCGACGGTGATGTCTCCCAGCATGCTCCAGTCAAACAGAGCCTCGTCTCTTTCTTCTTTAAACATAAGATTCTCCTCCGGTTTTATTGGCTATGCCATGATGGGCCAGTTTCTCCTACCCTTCAAAACATCAGGCATAAGATAAGGTGAAAACCGTTTAATGTCAAGCGCGGTCCGGCACCGTAAAATGTATGGGCTTCCGAGCGGGGTTGTTTCCGAGCGGGTTTTACGGCAATAAAATCAATATAGGCTTTTTATTCATCTGTATATTGTTTAATTCCAGCTTCCCTGGCTGCACTCTGCAACCAGTCGGGACCGCCTGCCGCAATGGAGCTAAAAATCTCGAAAAATATTCATCTATCTTTTCTCCGCTTTCGGTTGTATTAAGGAGCTGTAAATAAATAAACTTTACAAGTTTCGCGAAATATCCCGAGGTGATTTTGTGAATTGCCGGTGAGGAGCATACCTTCAGGTATGTAACGAACCGGCAAACACAAAGGCATCCGGGAGACGCGCGAAGATGTAAAGGTTATTTTTGTACGGCTCCTAAGCTCAAGCCTATAGATGGATATATCCCTAAGAATGATAAAATTGCCCCTTTTTAAATTATCGCTTTAACACCCCATGACAGCCACCTATAGACATTCATTGTCGTGCGACAAGCCGTGGAGAATTCAGCAAAAAGTTTTGCTACTGGACCGAATTATAATATGCCTGAATCTCCGCAGGCCTCAAAACTCTCGAGTAGACTCTTATTTCGCCAATCCGTCCTTGAAAAGGGTAGGCTCCTGTTATGGTAGTGCCTATTCTGAAGCCTTGTCCGGTCACTCTTGGCGTAAAATCAGCTTCTCCGTTTCCGGTGCTGCCAACCTGCGCTCCGTTGACATAGATATGGCTGGTCGTGCCATCGCTGGTGTAAACAACATGATTCCAGGCGTTAAGTGTTACGACATTGGCTGCCGTCTGATGGGCTTTGGTCAGTGTTTCAACCCTTATCGAACGGTCTGTCTTGAGCATCATTCGTTTAAAGTAATCATCTCTGCCCATTATAGTTCCGTACTGCAACGGCAGCGCAGTCGGGTATATCCATGCCTCAAACGAAAGAGCTCCGGTGACATGAAGACTATCTCTATCGGGATACAGCACGTAATCGTTTATCCCGTCAAAAGATAATGCCCGATTGATTCCTGATGTATTCACATCCACATGTATCGGCCCCTGCAAATTCGCTTTTTCATTGACTGCTGTATGTGCGTGCTGGGTTGAATCGTAAACTAAAGAATCGTTTGTTTCATCGAATGTTAATGCAGCAACAACATCTGCGTTCCTTATTCCCCTGATATAATTTCTGGAAACTTCCTCCGGGGTTATGACGCGCGAATAGACCCGAACCTCATCAATCCGTCCTTGAAAAGGGTAGCCTCCTGTTATGGTAGTGCCTATTCTGAAGCCTTGTCCGGTCACTCTTGGCGTAAAATCAGCTTCTCCGGTTCCGGCAGCGCCACTCTGCGTTCCGTTGACGTAGATATAGCTGTGTGTGCCGTCACTGGTGTAAACAATATGATTCCAGGCGTTAAGTGTTACGGCATTGGCTGCCGTCTGATGGAATGAGTTCCGCATTTCAACCCTTATCGAAAGGTTGGTCGCGAGCATCATTCGTCTCCAATAATCATCTCTGCCCATTATAGTTCCGTACTGCGCCGGTGCCTCGGTCGGATATATCCAGGCCTCAAACGAAAGAGTGCCGGTGACATGAAGACTCGGACTGTCTGGAGTGGAGACGTAATCATTCATCCCGTCAAACAATAGCGCCCCCCCCGACAATCCGGTAGTCCACGTCGGGCCGGTGACGGTTCCATCATTGGTATGGCATGAAGAATCGCTGACACTCGTTCCGCTGCCCTCGGCAAAATGCCATTGGAGTCTTAGGCTGGGTGTCATATATCTGTAAAGGTCGTCATACGCCGCGCCTAAAAAGGGTGAGCTGGCATATCCGGCTATGCGCTGCCCGAAATAATATGTGTTCATGGTCATGTCATTCCATTTATACTGCTCTGCATAATGCATATAATCAGCTTCAACCATAACTTCGCTGAGTGCGTTGTTGCGTTGTGTGGTTTCTATTTCAGAACCGTCCAGTGCGTAGGCGGTGATATCTGCATTGACATCGTTAAACCGCTGAGCATTAAGGTAATCTGCGCCAAGAAAGGCATAATTTGGCTGCAAAGTCACATAATCAAAATTATTCACGGCCCAGCCGCAACTGGAAATAGCGTTGAAATAAGGAATCCACCAAAATGACAATCCATTCACGTGTACCAGATCAGCGGCGGCTTTCACAATGGAAGATTCAGACGTCGCTATGTATTCTCCCCCCCAATAGAAACCCGCCAGTTCGAGATTAGCGGGTGCGAGAGTATTCCAGTCACTAATAAGAGTCTGAATATTGGCGCAAGTGGCACTACTGTCGCCAGGCACATAAGGCACGGTCAATACTACTTTCCACTTATGTCCGGTCTGAGACATCTCCGCTGCTATATTGCCCACGATCGTATTAATATCGCTTATCTGGTGATTCCCGGAACCGGTAGCAAATAATTTGTTGATATAAGCAGTTGCGCTCTGCGCTGACGGAGTCTGGCACAGTGTAATATCAGTAATAATAGAGCCGTCAAACATCCAGTCTTTGACCGTATTTGCGGTTCTCGAATACTTGTATGCGACTATAGGGCGTATACCGGCATCAGTGACATTGCTGTAGCTGGTATACCACGCGACAAAATGATTACCCGCAAATAAATTTGAACACATCGGGAAAATTAAAGCTACTGCACAACAAATCCAAAACTTTGCATAATAGTTAAGTTTCGAAAAGTTACTTCTCAGGGAAAAAGATCGTCTTTTTCCTGCCCCTTCATTTTGATGTTCGTGCTTTCTCATTTTTCATTCCCTTTTAATGGCATTATCACTAAAGACAACTCTTGAAAAATCCCTACACATTTTCTTCCTTTTTGCCCGTCTCTGGCTATCCTCTTTAGCTTCTTCCCATAGTTCTCCCCTCTCGTTCTTTTTGTTTACACGTGCAATTCTCCTCCCTTTCATCCTATCCCCGAGTTAAATTACGGACGGACTCCTACACCCTGCGGAGGTACCGAAGATTCAAAAATCACAATCAAGGCATAAAGACAAAAACCTACATGGAGGGTCTGGGAATTTACCCAATGGAGATAAAAAAACGTTTTATAATCAAATTACCACCCGCGGCATTTCGCCATTTCAATTATTCTGCCCTGAATATTATTAAAGTAATTGAACGCGGCGGCAGTTCCAGCAGCATGGGTGTCTCCAGCGCCTGGACTGACTTTCCCGGCAGTTCTGCAATTTTGGCATCCGGAACAAGCTGGTATTCGCTTACGGTAAATTTTCCGGGAGCGTCCTTAAATCTGAGCATGGTTTGAATTTTGTCGAAAGACGGATTATCGGAAGTGATGACAACTGTATATCCCCGTCCGTCACCATGACGGCTGGACAATACGGCTAATTTGTTGCTGCTGCAAGAGTTCTGAAGTACCGTGCCATTTTTCAAATTACCGAGCGCGGCATGCATTCTGAATGCATAGTATGTTGGTCGCGGAATGAGCCGTCCGTCGCTTCCATAGTCAAACATTCCCAATGCCGGCTCATCCCAGCAGAAAAACGAGGAACGTTCCACGCCGTTTTCAATGATACTTTTCAGGCTGCGCGCCATAAAAGCTGCGCCTCTGAAGTCAAATACGCCGGAATTGTCATAATGACCGGGGGTGATATTATATTCGCCAAGGAAAATGCTTTTCCCTGCGGCGCCATTAGCTTTCAAAGTTGCGCGAGCATCTTTGATCTGTCTGGTAAAGTTGTCAGTACAGTAACTGTTGAAAGCAAAACTGTCAAAATCATCTTTGCACGATTTGACGAATTCATCTTTCCACAAATGTTTGTTCTCCGGCCATGCTTTGGCGTAAAGATTGGCCAGATCCGGGCCGGAAATCCGGATGGATGGGTCAACGGCCTTCATGGCCCTGGATGCAGCTTTGAAATAATCAATGAACTCGGGCAGTGTTCCACTGACCCAGTACCGGCCAAAGTCGTCGGGTTCGTTGCCCAGCATCCAATGTTTGATATCCCATTTTTTCTCAATATTCCAGTGCCTGACCATTCCTGCGACGATGTTTGCCCACTTTACATTGTCTTTCGGCGGCGCCCGGTGGATTATCCAGAGTCCCGCATGTTGTTTTTCGCTTGGACGCTGCGTGGACAACCAGGGCGGACAGTAAAGCGCCATGCATGGCGCCAGTTCAATCCCGGAATCGCGCAACCCTTCCACAAAAATATCGGCCTTGGTGTAGTCGCACGGAGTTTTGTCATCCGGGCAAATGGGATCTCTTGCGGTGTCGGAACCGCCTTTGCCCAAAACATCGTACAAAGTGAAAATATAGGCGCGGAAGAAGCTGACGCCGCTTTCTATTGCGTATTGTCTGGCTTCTTTGTCAAACTTGAAATTATTCTGATAGGGATGGCGCATGTCTCTGGTCTTGTTTCCGAAACCGATATTAGCCATTTGAATCCCGAAAACATATGGGCTGATCCGGCAGGATGGCTTTCCGGCATCAACCGTGACATCGTTCTTGAGTTCGGTTTGCGTCAAGGCATTGGACTTGGGAAACGCCAGCGTTATCTTAATAGTCATGCTTTCTCCGGCCTTCAAGTCTCTGTCCGGATTATTGACAATGCCGGCATGCCAGCGCAGATTATTGTCGGTTTGTTCTAAATTGATATCGCAAGGACCGCTGATCGCAAATTCAGTTCCGGGTAAATTGCTCATGTTTTCAATCTTGACCGAAGCGATCTGCCCGGAAAAAATCATTTCATATTTGGAATTCACCGTGGGGGAGGCAGGAACTCTGATGGAACTTGCGCTTCCGTCCGGCCGGATGCAGGACAGCGCAGCACCGGCGACAAGTTCCCATTCAGGGTTGATCTCAATGGAAGCCCGCCGTACCTTGGCAATATCTCTTTTTAGTTTGAGCGTATAGCAAAGGTCCGCACTTTCCGGTTTGAAAACGTAGAGAGTTTTACATTCAATCGCGTTGTTGTTTTCGGTAAAACTCACATACAAGCCGTCAGGCTTTTCTTCTATCGCCGGCTTTATGCCGGTATAAGTAGTATTGCCTTCAAACAGTCTTGCCCACGAGTCGCTCCATACGATCAATTTAGCGTTCTTGATCGCCGGAACGCATTTGCCGCCGACCTTGATTTCGAAAGATGGCGCCATATTCCAGGATCGCAACTGGCAACGATAGGAGGTCCCGTCAACAGTTGAGCAGACTGCTGAACTGCGTTCCAATCGCGGGGCGGACGGAGCATCTGCATATCCCGGCGGCATCGCGGCGATAGAAACAATCAGTATAAATGCGCTTATCACTATTTTTCTCATCTTTCACAAATTCCTTATATCTTTTAATCAAACTATCCGGCGAAAATTCAACGGGGTATTCTGTTTCAGTCGTTTAATACCGGTAAAACGCAGCCGGGTAAGGCCCCAAAGGGTTATTCGGCAGGCATTTGGGCGATAGCCAGTACATATTCGTTCCCGGCGCCGTAAACGGGCCTTTAAGCATCTTCACATGGCCGTCGCAGAATACAAAATTGGTACTTTTATTATGCCGCGTGGATATATTTGCAGGCCCTGCCACAGTTGGATCGTACCATGGATTGCTCGCATAGTTCCCCATGTCAAGAACATATGAGGCAGTAATACCCAAGTCTGCGGCCAGTGGTTCAGTCGCGGCCTTGCGTACGATGTAGCCTTTGCCGAAAGTTTTAAACTGCAGAAGACTGCGACTCCACGGATCAGCAATGTTGTATTTGTTATTTGCCGGCGCTATCGCAACTTCAACATTGATTCCGTAACTCATGCGATATTGCGTATTGGCCCAGATTGGATAAACCGGATTAGGGTCGGTAGGACAGATAAAGACCGATTTGGTATTCGCTTTATTGGAGCCTGTATAGCCATGATATTGCAGAAAGCTGTACCAATATTGGAGGTTCGCTATTCCTTCGTTATTCAGCCCGCTATTCGGAGTTATATAATCGTAATAATCATTAGCATAAAGGAGAATGCCCAACCCTTGCTGTTTAAGATTACTTGCGCAAGCGGCTCCCCGGGCGCTTTCCCGCGCCTTGTTCAAGGCCGGCAGCAGCATGCTGGCCAAAATTGCGATGATCGCTATCACCACCAGTAATTCGATGAGCGTAAAATTCGTTCTCTTCTTCATAAGTCCCCCTTTGTTATTTGTTAACATGATTCTCTTTTAATAAAATTACATTCGACACTGCGCGAAATAATTCCGGGAGCAGGCTTTTCCAGAATTTCCTTGACTATTTCAAACATTATACGCCCCATTTGATGGAGTGGATAATCAATCGTGGAAAGCGGCGGATGCTGCATTGAGCTTTCCGGAAGATTGTCGGAACCCAAAATGGCAATATCATCCGGAATATGCAGCCCTCTTTTCGCAATTGCCTGCATAATACCGAAACAGCGCAGATCGGTGCCGCCGAAAATTGCGTCCGGAACAATCCCTTCATCAAACATTTTCCGGGCGGCGAAATAAGCCTCCCGTGAGAATCCTTTACAGGGACGCACCAGTTCCGGGCGGATGGCGATTCCGGCATTTTCCAAAGCCTGGGTATAACCGAGAAGACGTTCCTTTTCATAAGGTCCGTTAAAATCCGGTCCCCCGAAAAATGCGATATTACGGCATCCTCTGGCAATCAGTTCAGTAATGACCTTGCATATAGTTGGCCGCATCATACCATAAACGTTATGCGTTAAAACGGTTTTTGCGGAGTGGCGGACAACCACGTTCTTGCCGAGCTCAATTAATCTTTCAATCAGCGGCTGATAACCGCCGATGCCGGTAAAAATGAATGCGTCAGATTTGTTCTGCAACAATATTTCCAACCCATGATCCAACGGCTGGGCATCCGGATGCAAATACATAATATCCGTAATAACGCCCTCCGGGCGCGCTTTGGAGCAGAACCCTTCCAGAATAAATTGCGAGTTGAACCAGGAAGGATCTGCGCTCGGGTTGAGAACCTCCGATGAAGTCAGCACGGCAGTAATAATTTTATTCTTGCAGGACTTGTCCGCAACAAATATACCGCGTCCATGTTCGCAACGGATTAATCGTTCTTTCTCCAAAGTGTCTAAAGCACAGCTAATGACTCGGGTACTGACCTGAAATTGCTGCGCCAATTCTCTTACCCCGGCCAGCCGGCTGTTCGGAGCGAACCCGCCATCCATGATCATATTACGAAGAGTAGATATAATCTGTTCTGTTTTTAGTGGCGTTGCCAGCAATTCCATAATAATCAATTCCCAAAAGTGTTTTTATATGTATCTCATTGTTTCAAATTGTTTCATGTCTAAATTATAATACCTTCTGGTTCTTTTGTCAATAGCTTGCAAAAACATATCTTAATATTTTTTTGACGATTTCGGCTAAGTAAATTTGCGTTCATTCGCGGTTGAATTTTCATTAATTTTCTTAA
>CAIJKT010000611.1 GCA_903821255.1 uncultured Lentisphaeria bacterium
AGAAATTGCGGCGTTAACATCACTATTAATTTGAGCAATCTGTCCTATAAGCCATGGGTCTGATGGATCAGAATATTGACTGATTTCATTGATTCTTGCTTCTCCTGTCGCCTTAATTTCACTTACCATCTTACTGGAGACATTGGAATCGAAGCTGGCTGCTGCTGTGATATTACCAGTAATTTCGCCATTTACATCCAGCAATCCCGCTACAAGCCCCACAGCACCACCCAAGTTTCCTGTTGTACTGATTGTTCCACCAAGATTGCCAGCCGTTGAAACCAACAAGCTGCCGATTCCGCCGCCGATGCCTGCCGATGTCGTAATTGTTGCATCCCAATTTCCGTTTACAATTAAATTTTGAGTAATAATTCCAATACCTTCGCCTCGGCTAGTTGTACTTATGCTGGTTGTAAAATCCCCCCCGATAGAAATACCACCTGCCATAAATTTGTTTTTTATATTCGCGGCATTGATTAAATCATTCTCACTCCATTCTGTATTACCAGCTTTGATGCCAACAGAAGACCAATAAGAACTTGGCTCAGTGATGTCGTATTTATCGCAATAAACAGTGTTGGCGGCAGTTTCGATGTTACCGCCAAAATTACCGTTGACTGCAAGCCAATCCGTACTTATTCCAAGACCCTTCTTCCCTTCAGCATGAATTGTTCCTGTAAAGTCACGTGCAATTGCTATTTTATCTCTGGCAATCAATCCAACTGAAAATAATTTTGTGGAATCAACCGTAAAGTTGCCACTCACATTTTTTGAAAAATTGATTACACTGCCTGCTCCCACGGCAAAAACAGTTCCAAAGTCAGACTCGCAGGAATTACTAATTTCCCCTGCATAATCTCCGTTAAAGTAGATATTGCCATCAGCTCCAACGGCCCCCTCTCCGAAGCTTCCGCTAATCTTAATTCCTGCTCCCAATGCTACGTTGCCGCCTATTTGTCCGAAGTTCAGATCTTTGCCGATAATGCCGAAAGAACAGTTTTCATAGTAATATTCACTGCCATCATACTTATCATTATGGGTCAGATTAATATTATTTGTATTAAAAAGAATCGTTCCATCATTGGAAGTCCCGCTTCCCCACTCATAAACAAGATGTCTTCCGCTTGATAGATATTTATCAAATTCCCAACCTAATCCACTATAGTAATCTGTAGAACTAAATTGAATAAGAGAGGAAAAATCACTGTCTGGATTAAACGGCTGACCGCTACCAATAGTAACGCTTAAGTTATCGCCGGTTAATTTCAACCCAGGCACATAACTGCCATTGGAAATTGATCCGGCTACAGTAAAAACAACATTTTCTGATAATTCTTGCGGCCCAATTGTGGTAGAAATAATCATTATCTCCTCCTTCATTAAAATTCAAGATTCATTAATATTTTAGTTTTCAGAATTTATAACTGGCCGACATGCCAATCCCCCCATAAATAATTTTTATGTGTCACTGAAAATCCCTTATGAAAAGGTTCAAAATCATATACTACCGGGATTTCCCAAGGCTTAAGTCCGATAATTTTAAACAGTTTCGAATCACCTATTTTACTTCCACATAAGGTTTCATTATATTCATAACTACTGTTTTCATTGATATAAAAAAAATTGTCCTGATCGGCCAGGCAGCGAAATATCATCTTGTTAGCCCCAAATGGTTTTAAAACATCAGCCAAAGTCGGCCTTGGCACTAAATCAAGCGACGGTTTAGCCGTCGCGATCGGCAATACTTCGCTACTGGCCGCAAGATAGATTTGCATCAAGACATTAATATTTCTTAAATTGTTGATACAATAAATATCCTTCGAACGCTCTTTTACCATATATATACCCGATATGAAAAATGTCATAAATAATATCACGCACCCCATGACCAATAATAATTCTAATAAAGTAAAACCATTTCTCTTCATATTTCTAATCTTGATCAGATCCCATTTTGAATAATCCTTGATGCTTTAACTCTGGTGGTCGAATCTGTTCGCTCAAATACTCCGCGTAAGATATCCTTTCGCTCTGCTGAAGTCATTCC
>CAIJKT010000612.1 GCA_903821255.1 uncultured Lentisphaeria bacterium
ACCAGAAAAACACATAACGCGTTGCTGAACGTCGCGCCCAAGGAAAATTAAACTTGCATTCTCTTCGTGTCTTAGTGTCTTAGTGCGAGAATATGTTCAACTTTTTGAAATTGCGCGCGGAGGCAATAGGGATTCGGAATCTTCTGCTTCCTGGTGGATGCCGGTTCCAGTTTGTTTTAGTCCTTTTGAATTTTAACTTTAATCAAAAAGGTTTCACCTTTTTTATAGTCTTTTCTGACCGGAATCGAGAAGAGCAGTTCGCGGCCGTCAAGCTTGGATTTATTCAATGGCGATACCGGAACATTATTGATGCTGACTTCAGAGAAATCAGATTTTTCAACCGACAAACGGTATGGACCGTAATCAAAAACTGCCGCGGATATTTTTTTGATCTCCCCGTTTTTGCCGAATATGAATCTCACTGCCGGCGGTGGAGATTTCTGGTCTGCGGCGGAGGTGATCAATATTTCCCCGGTTATGCTTTTCCGGTCAAGCGACCACTGCTGCCGGCAGGTCCAGTCATAAGGGTAGAGCGCCTGTCCCCAGATGTTTCTGAAATTACCCATCCTGTATTCTGAAGAGAATACCGCGGAGTCCGCTTTAATCACAGTATTGCCTTTATTGCCGGACGGGGGCATTCCCAGCATATTATCGGGATTGACGATTTCCGCCTTCACCGCCAGCAGTCCTTTCAATTCACCGGCCGTGTCTCTGGTGTAGCACCCGACCAGGGTATCACAGCCGTAGCTGGCGCTGCAGACCCAGTTCAAGTCGCTGAAAACTCCGCGCGGCCCGTTAATATTCCGGTCGAAAACAACATAATTATCCGTCATTGGTTCCGCCTTGATGTCTTTCCAGAACATGGCGGCATAAACATCCAGCACATCAACTCCGCCCGGGATTGCCCGTCCGGCAATCCATTTATTATTGCCGTCTCCGGTCATTCCGGCGACAATATCCGGCCCGCGCGCCGCCAGGTCTGTCCAGTTGTGCTTCCAGAACGGGTCGGTGACATACTCCGGAATTCCGGACGGCCCGACCGACAGTTTATAATATGGAATGCTTTTCTGCAGCATGCTCATAGCAACCGGCGATTTCGTCAGCGAATAAACCCTGGCAACGGCGCCGGCAACCATTTCATGGTAATGCGTGCTTTCATTGGTGGTTTTTATGTACGGCCATCCACCGTCCGGATACTGCGCGGTTTCCAGTACATGCAGCACCCGGTCATACTCGGAACTGAAGAGTTTATCCTTCAGCAGCATGGAACCGTGCAACATCGCCAGCAGATAATAGACATCCATGTTAGGATAAATCTCACTCAGGCTGGTATACTTTTTCCCGTACTCCTGATATTGTCTGTTTAAAACCGCTTTGATCCGTCCGTTCGCCGCCGTTCTGACGTCCTCAGGCAGATCATTGCCGACATTCTGCATTGTTTCCGCGAAAGGAACCAGAGTAAACCTGTTGATGTTGGGGTCGCCGTTTTTTCTGCTTACCCAGTCATTTTCGCCGGAAGCTTTCGCCAGGAAAGCAATCGCCCGCGTTAGAAATTTCAAAACGTCCGGGGATTTATAATAACCGCTTTCCGGCAGGGTGTAGCAGTACGACAGCATCATCATGTTGTTTGCCATATCACGGAACAGCCAGTCGTTATTTTCTTTGGCGATTCTGTTCTCAAAATACTCCGATCCGCTAAGCAGAATACCTTCCGCCGAACCAAGAATATATTTATTGTACGGATTTTGTATAAGCATCCTGTAACCGGACTGGTCTGTCAGCGTTTTATCCATCCGGCGCGGCAGTATTGTAATGGAGAAATCATTGATTTTACCATTGAATACTGACGACCCCGGCATTTCCGCGCCAATATAGAACGTGCGGTTTTTGATCCAGGAGAAACCGTTGCCGACGGATGCGGCTCCGATCCTGCGGTTATCAAAGAACAGTTCAATTTTATTACAGTCAATCCGCAGCTCCAGATTGTATTTCTTGCCTTTTTCAATTTTCTCCAGAGTTACGACCTGTCCTTTCGCGTTTTTGTCGGAAGCTGAAATTCGCGCATACAGCATTTTACCGTCCAGAAAAACCAGCGAGACTGAATCCGGCAGATTGCCGCTGACATTAAGTCCGAAACTGAATACCGCGCAGCGTTTATTCTCCGCTCCGGCGTTCCAGTCCGGCTGAATGCTGCATTTTACCACATAAGTAAGGTCGTCACGGCCGCAGTAACTGTCCGGCAGTATGAACCCGTACGGCAGATTTTCACCTTTCAGCTGGTTCTTCAGGGTTGTTTCAGAAGATTTCAGCACATACGCGTCAGCCTGTTTTTCCAGATGGAAAGAGACGGCGCCAGTATCTGCGGTTTCTGTTGTATTCAATACGCTTCCGCCGGATTTCACTGCTGTATCCGCCCATACCGGCGCGAAGAG
>CAIJKT010000613.1 GCA_903821255.1 uncultured Lentisphaeria bacterium
CGGCTGGCGGATCGTGACGATTCCACAGAATAGTGATATACAGGAATGCGACTGTACCTATAAAAATCACATTTTAGCCGGGCCGTTCAGTAATCCCTGCCGGGCCGGAGCATGGCTCGACACCCATAAGCCGGACTGGTTCATTGAAGGCACCGACATGAAAGATACCGGCATGTTCATGGTGGATAACCCTACGCCGGAAGATCCTTACCACATGGATTTTTACGAGTACACCCAAGGCTATTATCCCAGCTGGGATGAGGCAACTCAAACTAAACGCAAGCCGCCGTGTTCAGGCGACTGCTACTGTCCGGTCTGGTATGTGGAAAGACGAACTTACTGGACCTATTGGGGTATCGGTCAGGGCTATTATGCGGTGTGCTTGATTCCTCCGGCGAATGAAGGTTATCCCAAGTTCGGCAGCAGCGGCGAGTTTACCTGGTGCGCCAAACGGATGTCGAACCACAGCACCAGGTGCGAAGCGGAAGCGGCGGCGACTGAGTTGCAAAACTCGCAGGGCTTCAGTGCGCCATGGCCGAATTACTGTGCGTTGAGTTGGGACCAGCGAGTGAAACTGCGTGACGGACTCAATGAATGCTATGGTTACGGTTATCAGTTGTATGATCCGTGTACTTATCAGGAACTGCCGCCGCCTGGAATTCTCAAAGGAGCGTTTGACTTCATCACCGATCCGGACTGCTGCGGACGCGATCCATGCGCCGTTCAGGCAGCCAGAAATGCATGCATGGAAAGCTGCGGGGATTATCCGGAAAACGGTCCACAGGAGGCGATTGACGCCTATAACAACTGCATGAGCAACTGTTTTGAATTATATCCTGATTGTTTCATGTAAAAAGGAGAGTTGGATAAATGAAAGATATGAAATGTTACGACTGCGTATTGAAGCATCTGGCCGCTGCGCTCAGTTACGCGAAAGAAATCCGGGCCGGGCATGACCGGAATGCCGAGCTTGACCACCGCCCGGATCTGCTGGGGGAACTGGTTAATGCCGAGCATCATCTGGAACTGCTCGATCCAGCCTTGTGTCAGTCAGCGGCGGAACTGCGTAAAAAGCTGCAAGCTGAAAGCACTTTTCCCGGACTTGATGATCTCGAACAAATACGGAGCCTGTGGCGGAAAACAGAAGAACAATCTGGAGTTTCCGGATCTTCGGTCAGCAGCAGTAAACCAGCAACCACAACCTGTGGTAGTTGCGGCAAACAGAGAAGCCTGCTCGGCCCTATCAGTTCTATTGCCGCGACTGCCTGCGACATCGTCATTCCGCTCTGGACCGGCGGCTCCAAATATGACGAACTGGAATTGCAGTTTGCGCTGCGGTCGATTGAAAAATATCTGCATGGCTACCGGGATATTATTGTGGTTGCTGACAAGGTTCCAGCCTGGCTGCAAAATGTAAAGATTATTGATTCCGTACCGGACTCCAGCCGGAAAAATGTGAACATGTTCAGAAAAATGGTCGCGGCTGCGGAACAGTCGGATGCGGTTTCCATCGTTAGCTGGTGCGATGATTTTGTGCAGTTGAAACATCTTCCGGCGTCAAATCTTCCTGCCTTCACCAACGGCAAAAATTTACTGGAATATACAAATGACAGCGTCTGGCATCAGTGCTTGAACTCTACCGGCGAAGTCCTGAAAAAACTCGGCAAAACCACGTTCAACTGCGAGTCTCATACCCCTGCGTTATTTGACCGGGCGAAATTCCTGGAACTCGCGGAATTGACAAAGGCTGAACGCGAAACCGAGCCGGGCATCTGCTACGTGTCGCTCTACCAGAATTTTTACGAGTCCAAACTGCTCGACATGGACAAATACAAATTTACAGCGGAAAGCGATATTGGCGGGACGGACAAAACCGCCGCATCATGTGCCGGAAAATTGTTCCTGGGCTACGACGATACCGGGTTTGAATCCGGGGTGCGCGAGTTTCTGGAAAAGACATTTCAGAAGCCGTCAAGATGCGAACTCCAATAACCAAGATTTCGTTCCTTTGGAACGACCAACGCTTTCGCCGTTGGATCACGCCTCCGTGCGACGGAGGGCGAAGTTGTAAAGACATGGGAGAAATATGCAAGACATAATCATTCATTTAAAAGCCGGTGATGTGGCGGCGGAAATCGTCGACGAGTATAATCAGGCGGTAAAGACTGTGCCGGCAATTACCCGCGGTTTGCGGGTCAACTTGCGCTTGCGGTTGATTGCCTTGGACGGCAGTCCGTTTACGCAGGATATGCTCGATTTCGCAAGCTGGGATTTTCTGCTGGCAAACGACTGGAATACGACTACCGCGCCGCAAATCCGGGTGCAGTCAGGAATTACCGTCAAATCAGTGACCGTGGGCGAAAAAACTTATGCCGAAATCCGCATCCCCTTGACTGAAACCAATACAGAGGAACTGATCACGGCGCTGGGCGATAATCCCTCAGTAAAACTCGGCGCGGAACTGGCCGGTTTCGAAGCAGGGGAAAGCTCCCCCGGCTTCCTGATCCAGTTCGATCTTACCGTGCGTAACCGCCGCGGCACTGCCGGTACCGGTACGCCGGTACCAGTCGGTGATGGAGCCTATTCATCCGCTCAGGTGGATGCTTTACTCGTAACCAAGGCTGCGGTCAACCATAATCACGATGGCATTTACGCGCTGGTCGATCATAATCATGACGGGGTCTACGCTTTAGTCAATCACAGCCATGATTATTCCGGAATTTATGCAGCAATCGACCACAATCACAACGGGGTTTATTCGCTGGTTGACCATATCCACGATTATTCCAGCGTTTATGCCGCAGTCGGCCACAACCATGATGGTGTTTATGCGCTGGCAGATC
>CAIJKT010000614.1 GCA_903821255.1 uncultured Lentisphaeria bacterium
CATCAACCCATTCTTTCAACTTTTTGACCCCGAGATTCTCCGTGTGAGGGTTCCCTTCGGTATTTACCAGAATTGCATGAAATCCCGCGAGATCCAGTTCCTGCTGTATCCTTTTTATGATTTTGCTGTAAAACGGGTTGTCGCAATGATACACAATCAAACCTATTTTTTTGTGCAGCGCCATCTTTTTCTCCGCCACATAAGTCCCTGAACCTCGCAGTTGATAGAGTAAACCTTCCTGAACCAGGGTCCGGATTGCCTTGCCGATTGTGATACGGGAAATATTGTAATGCTCGGCAAGCTGGCGCTCGGATAGAAACTTCTGCCGGCCATGACAATTGCGCATTATATGGTCGCGCAAACGCTCAATGACAGTTCCTGTCAGAGAGTTTTCGCCGCCTTTAGTTATTTCCGGTAACTTATTCATATTCAAAAGTGTCCTTCTTGTAAAGCAAAGTGGTAATACCACTATTATACATCTGAGTTTTTGGAATGTCAATACCCCTTAATAAAAAATATTCCGGGAATAATTTAAACTATCGTCGCGGATGCTATATAACGCACTAAGTCTATTATCAATAAATAACATACATCAATAATTGTCAATAACTTTTTGTCATACCTGTGCAAAGACCAAAAATCGCGCGATGCCAATCCTTCCGCAATTTTTATCGGAAGTCTGCGTCCGGTTCCGGTCGCCAATCCCGACAGTTCCATGATCGCGGTTATGCAACTGTATCGAGATCGTGGCGATTGTGAAAAGATTTTCGACGAATTTAAAAATCAATAGGGGAGGGGAGCCCTGACTACCCAGGACCTCTGCCAGGCGACTTTTCGACCAATTTTCTGAGTTCTGGCTTGTGACTACAAATCCAATTCCAGGGAGACCGGACAATGATCCGAACCGGTTATGGCGGGATGGATCGCCGCTCCTTTGACTTTGGTCCATAGATCCGGCGTCACATAAAAATAGTCCAGCCTCCAGCCGACATTCCTGGCTCTGGCGCCCGCCCACGGACTCCACCAGGAATAAGCGTTTTGCAACACGGGGTACAGCTTGCGGAAGGTATCAATATAGCCGAAACTTTCAAACTTATCCATCCAGTCGCGCTCGATGCGCAAAAAACCGGATGTTTTTTCATTCTCTTTCGGACGGGCAATGTCAATTTCGTTATGAGCGGTGTTCACATCGCCGCAGATAACCAGCGGGCGCCCTGCCTGCCTGCGTTTTTCGCAGTATTCCAAAGTTGCCTCATAAAACCTCAGTTTGTACTGCAGCCGTCCGTCATCTTTCTGTCCGTTGGGAAAATAAATATTGAGCAGCGTAAAATGCGGGTGTTCTGAAATCAGAATCCGTCCTTCACAGTCGAAACACGGATCGAGTCCGAATCCGGGAACCGTTTTTACCGGAGAGGTTTTGAAAAATGTGGCGACTCCGCTATAGCCTTTGCGTTCGCCGGAGCTCCATACGGAAGTATAACCGGGGATATTTTTCAGTTCATCAGAAAGCTGATCTTCTGAAGCCTTGGTTTCCTGGAGACAGAGAATATCCGGCGACATCTGGGCAACCAGTCCGGCAAAGCCTTTTTTTTCTACCGCGCGGATGCCGTTGACATTCCACGAATAGAGTTTCATTCCAGCTTGCCCTGGTCAATCCTGATTGTTTCCGACCAGACCGTGACATTATCCTGTACGCGAATCATGGACATTTCCCATACCAGGATATCTTTGCCCTTGATATTGCTGGTCAAACGGTAATCGCCGGCCCTTCCGGCGGGAGCGCTGTTGAACCGGGCAATGGCGGCGGATGATTTAAACACCTTGTCCGGATAGAAATTCAAGCTTTTATCCGTTGCTGCAAACTTTTGGACAATCGTGCTGTCTTTCGGGAGATTTTTCACCGCGAAAGTGGAAAGCGAGGTAATCAGGTAATTGACCGCCGCCGCCGAGCTGTAAGTATTTTTCATGTCTTCCTGCGAAACAATGTCCCCTTTCGGCGGAGTGCCGGGAGGAACGCTGTTGCAGCCAGTCAGTAAAAATGCTCCGCAGACAAATCCGATGAAAATAATTCCAATAAACTTCATAACGCTGAACTCCTGAAAAAATCTGAAAATTATAATTTAATATCCTAAATAAACTAAAGCACAAAACCTGAATCGTCAAGGTTCAATCCCGGATTGCCTTCCAAAAAGTTTTGAGGATTGCGTCGTTTCGGCGACGGCGAGTTTTTTGCAGAAAACCGTTTTGAAAAATAAAACTCCGGGAAAAGAATTCCTTTCCGGATTTGGTTTCCAGATAAAGCGTGATTATATTACGGCATGTTACAGCTTTTGGAATTATGGCACAAAGCCGCAAAAGGGTGGATTTTTTGCTTAACTTGCTGTATAATAATATATTAGAGTCCGCATTAACGGATTAATAATTAATGTCTTTGTTAGAAGTAGAAAAACTTTCCATTGAATTTAAAACCGATGGACGATGGTTACCGGTAGTCAGTGACGTATCTTTTAAAGTTGATCCCGGTGAAGTGCTGGCGCTGGTCGGCGAAAGCGGCTGCGGCAAAAGCGTGACCTGCAAGTCTTTGACCAGGCTGCTGCCGCAGCATCAGGCCAGGTACGCTTCCGGCAGGGTAAACTTCATGCACCGCGGACAACCTTATGACACGCTGAACATACCGGTGAAACAGCTCCGGGAAATACGCGGCGCCGGAATCGCCTATATTTTTCAGGAGCCGTCAGTGTCGCTGAATCCCGTCTTCCGGATCGGGGACCAGATTGCAGAAGCGATCTGCCTTCATCAGCCGGCAGAGGAAAATGTACGGGAAGTGGTGATAGAATTATTGCGGCGTGTCGGCATTTCCGACCCGGAGCGCCGGATCAGATGCTATCCGCATGAAATGAGCGGCGGCATGCAGCAACGGGTGATGATTGCCATGGCGCTGG
>CAIJKT010000615.1 GCA_903821255.1 uncultured Lentisphaeria bacterium
CCTGGCCGAATCGACCGGAGCCAAAGGCGAAACCGGACGGGTCTGGGACGACGATCACATCCAATTGCGAATCCTGCCTCCGTGGGCGCCCGGCGGGGACTCTCCTACCGGCCATTACCAGCTCATGCTGAACGCCAATGCAAACCGGGCCGCATGGGGGCCGAAAGGCGGGCACTGGGGCAGTAAAATAAGCGCCGCCGGATCGATCAACGACGGTTTCTGGACTCTGGAAATCAAAATTCCAATGACGGCATTCGACCGCAAGGATCGCCCGAAACCGGAAGAACTGAAAAACTGGAAGTTCAACATCATCCGCTTCGAAAAACATCGCGGGGAAGTCAGCTCCATTGAGAATATCGTGGGGCTGAAATACGAGAACCTGAAAGGGTTCGCCGACCTGGCCCTGGCCTCGGATGGAAGCATTCCGGTGATACGGACTCCGGATGTTACTTCCGGGGATATACGGAATTTGACCGTAGGCATGAACGGCTCCGGATTCCGGGGCGAATGGGAAAGCCGGGCGGGTGCGCGGCAATATCGCGGAAAACTTGATCTCCCCACCGGAAAATCCGAATTCGCCATGCGCTGCAACTTGCCGTCGGGCCATTACGAATGGCACTATGGGATTACCGGAAAAGAAGAGATCTACCGCAGTCCTAACTATCAGATGTCTTCAGATTTACGGACAATGGCATTGGAGTTGGCGGACGCGACTTCGGTGAGAGGAATTGAATTCAACGGACATCGGTGTGATGTTGCGGCGAAGGTATCCCTGACGCCGATGATCGGGAGGAACCGGTTGGTCATTGAGTCCGGAACCGGAACGCTTCTGCTGAAACTCAATGCCGATGAGAGCGCTTTCCCGATGCCGCCCTGGTACTGGGAATATCAGGACCGGGAGAAATGGCTCCCGGCCGAAACGAAAGAGGAGGGCGGATTACTCCGCGTATCCGGCCCCGCGGCAGCACGGTTCCGCTGTGAATTCTACGAACGGGGAAGCCAGTTGGAGTTTCCCGGTGAAAGCGTCGGCAAGCTTTATCTGCCGGAAGAAGGCAGCTGCGGGGTCCTCTGGTATCCCGCGCATACACCGGATTTCGAATTCAATAAACAGGGAAAGAAAGTTGAGTTGCACCTGTGGCTTCCGGAATGGCTGGAAATAACCGGTGCAGCGTCGCGGCAGGACGATGAAAGCAGTCCCTTGTTCGAATGGATGATGCGGCAGCCGAAAGAACGCGCTGCCGTCAAGCATACCAATATTTACCGTCTTGAACACACCGGGAATCATTACAGGATCGGCACGGACGAATTGAAAATCATCGATCCGGCGTATGAAACAGCCAAGTCGCGAATCGACGCCCGGACCCGCTGCATGGTGAACTTCCGGGCCGGAACGGGCTCGGCCGGGAAGCATGGGCAGGTCCGCTATATGCTGGTGATTGACGGCAGGCCGGAACTGCCGGGAACCTTCGAAGTCGAAGCGCTGCCGAAACTGGACGGCAGACAGCCCGCAAAGGGACGGATCACACTTTACCTGCGGCATTTTGACCGGTTGAATGCACCGGAAATCATCGATGCCACCTATGAAACGGCGCGGCAGGCCGGGGCGAACGAAGTTTTCATTGAAAACGTCTATGTCAATCCTGCCCGATTCAATTTGCGCAGCACGACTTTTTTCCATTGCCGGACGCCCGCTCAGTTCGCCGGAGAAATCGATATCCGGGCGCTGATTCGAGAACATCCCGGAGCCAAGGCCACCGTTACGCCGTATATTAATTTCACCTACCTGAACCGCCATCCGGAGGCATGGACTTTTATCGATCAGGAGTTTGAGGCAATCCGCAAACGGACGCCTTACTTGACCGGGTGCTTCTTCGATTGTGAATTCCGTCCGTTTCAGCAGTATTCCGATACGTCGCCGTACACCCTGAAAATTTTTGCCGATGAACTGGGCCTGAAAGAAGTGCCGAATCAGGCGGCCATCGAAAAAAAATACCTGACGGAATGGGTGAAGTTCCGTTCCCGCGAATCGGGGAAGGCGGCCGGCAAATTGAAGGAAGTGGCGAATAAGCACGGGTTAGAATTCAATGTCTACGCCTCTCCGAACCCGGAGGTGTCCCTGAAAGCGTATTCGCTGGATGTGAAGGATGTGGTCAAGGGGATTGATTTCCTCTATACCGGGGGGGCGTGGGACGCCGACACTACCGTCCGCACCCGGCAACTCTGCGCCGAAGCCGGAATAAGGTTTGCCGCCTCGGTGCACGTCTGCGACAACCAGAACACCAACTGGAAAAGCGGCGTGATTCTCCGACGGCTGATCATTTCCAGAGGCGGCGGAGTCCTTTTCTGGTATGAGAAAGGGTTCGACGGACTGATGCTTCGGGAGATTGCCCGCACAACGAAACTGTTTGCCGGATTCGAGGACTTTTTCCAGCAGGGAAAGGCGGAGGCGTTTGCACCGTCCGGTAATGAACTGTCATACAGGCGGCAGGCCCCGGAAGAGTTCCGCAAAAAAATCCTTGGGGATGTTTTTTTCAACGGGACCGGGATGGTCATATATACACTGAACGGGCACTATCTGGCCTTGGTCATCAACGATACCGAAGCCCCGGCAAGCCTGAATGTGGAATTGCCGGGAGAATTTACGGAATTTTACAGTGGAAAGAAACAACGGGGAACCACCCGGATAACCGCGGCTCCGTCGGAGTTCGCAGCATTTTATGGAGAGACAGCCAAATGACGATTGATATCGGCAGCAGACTCGAATTGTTCCTTGATGCACGTTTATTGGAAGAGATTTCCTCCGGATTGACGTTCATCCAGCACAGGCCGCGCCCGGAAAATGTTGTCATAACCGATGACAAGCCATGGGAATACACCATCAACTATTTTTCGGCAATGCGCGCCGCAGATGGCGGTTACCGGATGTATTACCGGGGAATCAACAACAGCCGGCACGAAATGCTGGACCGCAAAAACGCCCCGAACTGCATGGCGGTGAGCGCCGACGGAATCCACTGGGAAAAACCGGAACTTCATATGTTCGAATTCGAAAACAGCAGCGCAAACAATATCATTATCGGAGGTGACTGGGAACTGATCCCTCCTACGGAAAAATTTAAGGGACGTCTCCCAGCCGGCATTTTCTGGCAGGATTCGGTCGCACCTTTTATCGATCCGGGCGCCCCGCCGGAGAGCCGTTACCGCTCTTTGCTGCGCGGAACGGTGAGGGGCAACAGTGAACTCGGAATGTTTCCGGGCGTCTCGCCGGATGGTATTCAATGGACGGTGTTGACGGATGAACCGATCATCACCCATGGACGTTTCGATTCCCAGAATCTGGCGGTATATGACTCGTGCCGGAAGCGCTATGCCGCATTTATCCGGGATACCCACGGGATCGTCGGCAGGGAGGACGAGGAATGCTGGAACGGAGGCGTGTGCCGGGACGTCCGGGTGTGTTTTTCGGAGGACTTCATTCATTGGAGTGATCCGGTCTACCTGAAATATCAGGACGAACGGAAAATTCAGTTGTACACCAACGCCGTGATTCCGTATGAACGGGCGCCTCATATCATGCTGGGTTTTCCGACCGTCTACATGCCGCAGGGAGAGGGGAAGGAAGGACAGACCGAGCCGATCCTTATGTTCAGCCATGACGGTGGAGAATCCTGGCGGCGTATGGATCTGCCCCTGATTCCCCGCGATGCGCCGTCCGAACGCGACGGCAACCGCAGCAATTACATGGCCCATGGGTTGCTTTTCCCCAACGACCGTGAAATGTATGCCTATGCCACCGAAGGATATTACGACGGTCCGTCGCGACGGCTCAGACGGTTTGTCTGGCGCACCGACGGCTTTGTTTCCCTGAAGGGGTCCGGTCACGCAATGACTCGATTGCTGCGGTGCGACGGGAACAGGCTGATCCTGAATTACCGCGGCGCTCTCAGAGTGACACTGACCGACGAAACCGGAGAGACTTTGTGCCGCCGTGAATTTCAGGGAGACGAAACGGCCGCGGTGATGGAATTGGATTCGTTACGATTTCCGTGCCGACTGCATTTTGATCTTGCGGACGGAGAAATATTTTCGTTCCGTTTCAGTTCCTGATTCCCGAAAATTCGGAAGTAGTTGGATTTATAAAAGGTAAGAGTGCTATTTATGTGGCACGAAATTTTATGAGTCATCACAAAAACTACGGAAGTCAGAATTTTTGGGCTAGAGGCTATTATGTTTCGACTGTTGGTCGTGATGAGAAGACTATCAGGAAATACATACAAGACCAGGAAAAAGAAGATATAAAACTTGAACAAGGCGACTTGTTCCGGTAAAAGGATCAAACGTTAAGACAAGGTAACCGCTTCGAGCGGTTCACGAATTCAAGCCTCCGGCTCTGCCGGAGGTATCTGACTTTATGAAACTCTAAACTATTAAACAAAGGTAAAAAATATGAAAACAATTATTCATCAAGCTGATTTTTGTGTGGTCGGCGGCGGACTGGCCGGCATGTGCGCGGCAATTGCCGCTGCCAGACGAGGAATCAAAACAGTCCTCATGCATGACAGACCGGTACTCGGCGGTAATGCTTCCAGCGAAATTCGGATGTGGGTTTGCGGCGCGCAAGGCAAGAATAATTTGGAAACCGGGATTATCGAGGAAATCCGCCTGGAAAATCTCTATCGCAACAATTACCCTAATTTTTCAGTATGGGACAGTATTCTTTATGAAAAGGTTCATTTCCAGAAAAATCTTACGCTGTTGTTAAACTGTTCTTGCAACCAAGCCAAGATGTCCGGTGACAAAATCGAACGCATTACCGGGTGGCAGTTAACGAACGAAACATTTCATACGGTAGAAGCTCAATTGTTCGCCGATTGTTCAGGCGATAGCATCCTTGCCCCGCTTTCTAGCGCAGAATTCAGGATGGGACGGGAAGCCAGAGACGAGTTTGGCGAATCTATTGCGCCGGAAATCGCCGATCGCAAAACGATGGGCATGAGTTGCCTGATTCAGGCCAGAGAGACTGACTCTCCACAAAAATTCATTCCACCATCTTGGTCCAATAAATATTTATCTGATGAATCATTCCCAAACCGGGGACATATGTTGAAGGGGATGCAAAATTTCTGGTGGATGGAGATTGGCGGCGAAAACGACACCATACACGATACAGAAACACTCCGTGACGAATTGCTGAAGATAGCTTTTGGGGTATGGGATCATATCAAGAATTATGGCGATCACGGTGCGGAGAACTGGGTACTGGAATGGGTGGGGTTTCTGCCGGGCAAACGCGAAAGCCGCCGTTATGTCGGTGACTATATCATGACTCAGAATGACGTCACCGCCGGAGGAAAATTCGACGATATCGTTGCTTATGGCGGCTGGAGCATGGATGATCATCATCCGGCAGGAATGAACTATCCGGGAATGCCAACAATATTTCATCCGGCGCCGTCTCCATACGGCATTCCTTTCCGCTCACTTTATTCTAAAAATATTGACAACCTGCTTTTTGCCGGAAGAAATATCAGCGTAACCCATTCAGCAATGAGTTCAGCCCGAGTTATGGCTACTTGCGCCTTGCTCGGTCAGGCGGCAGGAACGGCAGCGGCGCTGGCGGTAAAAAATAATCTGTCGCCACGTGGAGTATACCAGAACAGACTGAAAGAACTACAGCATAATTTGCTGGAGGATGACTGTTGGCTGCCTGGACTTCGTCGGGAAGTTCCGGTACTATCAAGGGAGGCAATAATATCTGCTTCTGTTGGTAATCCAGAACCGCTGCGTGACGGAATTGATCGGCCTGTTGGGGGCGATGAAAATTGCTGGGAAGGAGGCATCGGAGAGTGGGTTGAATATCGTTTTAACAACGATGAGAAAATTAGTCAGGTCAGGATTATATTCGACAGCAATCTCAACCGCTCTCATTTGAATGCAGTGGCGAAATATCCATTGGAAATGCCTGTTTTTTCACCTCCGGAAACACTGATAAAAGGATTTCACATTGAAGTCGAAAACTGCTCCGGCGAAATCTTTGAAGTACATCGTGAAAACAATAATTACCAGCGGTTTGTCTTGTTGAATTTATCTATTACCGCCAGACGCGTCAGATTGTGCATTGATGAAGTTTACGGAACAGGAAATAAGAGAATTTTTGCCTTTGATTTAGATGCCATCCGCTGCTGTATTCCCGCGTCCGGCATAATATCAGGCAAACAGATGTCAGACCAAGCCTGACGACAAAAACAGATGAAACGGCATCCCCGGAGAATGTATGCTTGCCGGATATTGGAAACTCGTTTTTTATCCATAAAATCCGGATCAAGATCCGAAAAAATATTCAACGAATCCGTTGCGGCGGATCATCCGGTTATACTCTATACGGCTGAAATTTTACACATATACGAACAGGATTGCGGTCTTAAAACAAGTAAAGATGCAGACTGGAGTAACTGTTTTCCGTTACGGGCGTGTTTCCGGTATTATCAACTACAGTTGCAGAGTGCCGTCGTAATAGAGCATGCCGATCCAGGAGCAGACTATAATCAGCAGCAGCAGGGTAATTAGAAATAGTGTCGCCAGCCAGTTGCGGCTGACGAAGAGATAGGTTTTTTTCAATGAGCTTGCAGCCTCGGCCTTGGGGGCGAACCCGCCCAGAAATGCGAAAACATCCTCCCGGAGTTCATCGACCGACTGATAGCGCTCTTCCGGGTTTCTGCCCATGGCTTTAAGCACGACCGCCTGCATCGCGGCGGGGAGCTGGCGTTTCTGATTTTCCGCATCGGGGAAACTGATATTGCCGTGAATGGTTTCGGCGATCATTTCGTTGACCGGCCGGCCGCTGAGCGGGCTTTCAAAAGTCAGCATCGCATATAGAAGCGCTCCAAGCGCGTAAATGTCCGTCCGTTCGTCCTTCAGCCGGTTTTTGCCCGCGGCCTGTTCCGGGGCCATGTAGCCGGGGGTGCCTTTGGTGATGCCGTCCAGCGTGATGTTGCTGGATGCGCCGGTTCCGGGAAATGTGATCATTTCGCCGTCGTAATTATCATCAATGTCTTCAGCGGCCCCGATAAAGCGCGCCAGGCCCCAGTCCAGGATCAGCACTTCGCCGAAGTCGCCGACATGGATATTATCCGGTTTCAGGTCCAGGTGAATGACTTTTTTCGAATGAGCGAACGCCACGCCGTTGAGGACTTTCACGTAAATGCGCAGCAGGCGGGTAAGGTCAAATTCCTTCAGGGTTTTATAATCGTCCTCCCGCAGTTTTCTGAGAATGGCCGCCAGCGTCCGTCCGCGCAGCAGCTTCATGGTGAAATAGGGGGTTCCGTTGGTATCCACCCCGATATCATGGACCGGGACGATATTCGGATGTTCCAGGCGGGCGGTGATTCTGGCCTCCTGGACAAACCGGTTGATATCCGATTGCGGACGATCCGCCGCGTCCGGGATTATTGCCATGGCGACATTGCGGGTCGTATCTCTGTCTTTCACCTGGATAACGGCTTTCATGCCGCCGAACCCGACGCTGCGGATGAATTTGTATTTGCCGGAAGGTTTCGGGGTGAGCTCTTTAATATCAGAATTACCGGCGTACAGCGCATGTTCGTGCAGTGCGCCGTCAGCTCCGGTTGTCGCTTCCAGCACCACGGTTTTCGGCTCGGGGGAATGCTGCAAATGTTCATCCAGAGTCACTTCCTGCAGAAGATGCTCTTTAATCTCTTCCAGTTTCTGTACTGAATTTTGACCGCTGATATTCATAAATTTTTACAATAAAACAAAAAGCGGGCCGACGAAGGAAACGCCGACCCGCCAGTAATTTTTTATTATTCTGAACGTTTCCTGTTCTTTTTTGTAAGCGCCGGTTCGGCTTCACCCTTAACGACGCTCCCGTTAATCACGCATTCAGTAATGTTGTCCACGGAAGGCACTGAATACATTATCTCCAGCATCAGGGACTCCAGCAGCGAGCGCAGTCCGCGGGCGCCGGTGCCCTTGATGACGGCTTCCTCCGCCAGGGCCTCGACCGCATCGTCGGTAAACTTCAATGAAACGTTTTCCATTGCCATCAGCTTCTGGTATTGCTTGACCAGCGCGTTTTTCGGCTCGGTCAGAATTTTCATCAAATCTTCTTTTTTCAACGGTTCCAGATTCGCGATGATCGGCAGACGTCCGACAAATTCCGGAATAAGCCCGAATTTGATCAGGTCTTCCGGCTCGTAACGCAGCAGCGGGTTCTCCGCGGACAGCGTGGAGCGTGCCGGCTTCTTTTTTTCCGGATCGGTGATCTGCTTAAAACCGAGCACCTGTTTGCCGACGCGGCGCTGAATGATTTTATCCAGTCCGATGAA
>CAIJKT010000616.1 GCA_903821255.1 uncultured Lentisphaeria bacterium
GCTTATAAGTTCGTCTTCAGATAATTTGCCGGATTGAATGCGGCCTGACTGCCTGGGAATATCATATTTTAATACTCGTTTTCTGATTGCCGCGCCAGTTATTCCAAATATCTGCCCGATTGTTTCCCTTGAATAGCGTCCAAGTAAGGTCTGTATACGTTCTGACGTTGGTTCAAGTCGTTTGGTCGAAGCAACTGGAGAATGAGTTGGTTTTGCGGATATCGCGATGGAGTTTGGGGCAAGCATATTCCGTCTATTGTGCTCAATATCATTGACCACTATCTGCAATCGCAGCAGATCAGCAGAAGTCGCACTCGATATGAAATCCTGTATCCGTATTCGTGTTGCTTCCGGATCGGCAAGCTCTACAGCATTAAGACCACAGGAGCCAATCTGTGGCAAAGTGTTTATGGCCTTTTGAGCCGCCACCTGGTCAAGGTGAAAATAATGCCGTGTCATTGCCGGACTGCCGTGTCCGACAATCTCCTGGACAATCGCCATCGGCACCCCGGCATTCGCGCAGAAACTCACAAAACTATGCCGGAAGGAGTGTACTCCATACTGGCAAATCCGGTTTTTTACTTCAATAATTTCTTTTTTCCCTGTAACAGCATTGACTTGAGTCGCTAGACGTTTTTTGCGCCTGATATTATCCATTGGCACAGTCCTGGCAGTCAAACCGACAGCCTCAATCAAGCGTGAAATATCTTTGCCGATACCGCCTGCATTGGTCTGATAGCGTGCCGCTACCTCTGGTATGACGAAAGCTGTTTTATCCTGACTCGCACGCCATGCAGTCGCGTCCTGCAGTGCAACTCGTAATTGCGGATGCATTGGAAGCGTTACTGTTCTATTCGAGGTTCGAGCTGTCTTTATCGGTTTATAAGTTATTGAATTACTGTCAAAATTCACCGACTGCCAGCGCATTTGCGACGCATCCTGCATCCGGCAGCCAGTCCAGCAGCAAAGATTTATCATGGTACGCATTTGCGGTTTATGCAGAAGATGAAAATTGCTGTCATCCGATAATAGTTTGAAAATATCCTCTACCTGCGAATGAGTAAAATCCTGGCGGCTTTGAACATTTCGGTCTTCTTGGTAATCTTGGCAAAGGGGTTATCAACATTATCCGATTTTAACACAACTTTAAAGATAAGCTGCAATCCCTGCCGGTAACGGTTATAAGTTGCTTCAGAGATACCACTATTCCAAATATGCGTCATGAAACTGGTGGCAATAGTATTGTCGATCTGTGAAACATCGTCTATCTTTTGATGATATTTTTTAATCCATGTAATAAACGCATTCAAATATGAATGGTAGTAGCGCAAGGTATTGATGCCACTATCAGAACGTTCCGGATTATCATGAAATGCCGTCCATATCTGTGACAGCTTAAAACGGCTCCGGTTGATGATGCTCTTGGCTTCGGCAATCTTCACCATTAATTCGGTACGGCTTTCAATGCAGCTAATTTTCTGGATGTCGTTCAAAAAATCGGCAGCGGCAGTTTCCGCCTGTTCGCGCGTGGTAATAGGACGCGGCATATCGCTGGCATCGGATGTTGTCAATGTTTTAATCTTGCGCTTGCCGTTGACCGGATCAAGATATTGCAACACATATTTGCCGCGAAAAAGATAGACACTCCCGCAATTGTTGTTGCGCCGTTTGCTTGTTTTTATTCTTGCCATAGCTAAATCGAACCCATGAGATTATTGTTGTTTCTTTGGGTTACTAATAGAGCTTAATTCCTTCAAAACTGCAAACAAGTTGCCTACATTTCATGCCAAATAAGCTCAAAAGCAGATTATCTTCAATCATCCGGTCAACTTCCGTA
>CAIJKT010000617.1 GCA_903821255.1 uncultured Lentisphaeria bacterium
TGCTGCGGAAAAACCAGGCCGTCAGTGCGGCTGTTTTGAATTATCACCCCGGTAGTGTCGGTCTGGCCGAATAAGACATATTCCGAATTCGGCGGATACCATTCCTGCCACGGCAGGCGCCACTTGCCGTCAGAGGCATAAAACTTCTTGTAGCATTCGATCAGGATTCCGGCAAAAGCCGGGTTGGACACATCGTACAGATTGCCCATGTGAGTTACCGGGGTGTAATACAGATGCCCGGATGGATCGCGATAGAAAATAGTATCAAGTTTATCCGGAAATGTTTTCCCCATCAATTCCGGGCGCGGCGAGTGTGACGGCGCGTAACGGGTGGCAATTGCCATCCGCCAGCGTTCCTCAATGAACCGGCTGTCGTTGCTGATTTTGGGCCACGGCCAATCCTTGTTTAACGCACTTGAGGCCGCCCAGTTGAACCGGTCTTTATATTCTGGAGCATCGGCGTAACTTACCGGTTCCACCACAAGATTCTTGATGACTGGAACATAAGTGCCGATACCGGGATAATAAAAACGCAAACCAAGAACACGTTCGATAAAGTCATAAGCGCCGTTGGCGGTTCCGTTGAAGCGATAACGATAGCAGTCCAAGTTGTTATAGCTGTTATTGACCAGCGAACCGTCATGACCGGCGATGGCCACCCCGCCTGGAAACGTCTTTACTTCAAAGCCTTCCGGCGGCAGTTGCAGCGGCTTCATGCCGAGTCCGTCGGTGATGGCACTCCTGCCGACTGCAATCAAATAACGGTATTTTTTCGTGTCTGCGGATTTGGCGTCTATGACCGGCGGGGTCTGCCCCGTGCTTCTTTTGAACGCGTCTTTCAGCGCTTCAACCGCCTGATGGACGGATTGACGGCAAGGCATAGTATCTTTTTCCGACGACATATCAAAGGCGATGGCAAAGTTAAGCTTGCAGTCCTGCACTAATTCCAGCGGCTGCTGATTTTCTGCGGGTTTAAATTTTACCGGATTCAACGCCGGATTATCATATTTTCCGCTCCAGACGCTTAACGGAAGCGTCAATAAACCCAGAGCAAAGCAAAGTTGGCGGGCGTATTTCATTTTTTCTCCATGAATTTAATTAATAATGCGTATATAAATTATTTAACTAACGGCAGTCTCAAGACTGAAATAATTAATTCCCGGTTCAAGTTCAGAAGCCCAGCAGGAAATACTTGTCTCCCGGAGTAATACCGGAACTGTCAGGGTTGGTGGGCCAGGAATTTGGTATGTATTTTCTTGACTCGACATGACCATCGGTAAATTCAATATTGCCGAAGCCCCACGGATTATTCTTCACATGCCGGTAAGCGACGAATTCTCCGTATGGAACAACATAAGTATCCGTCCGGCAGGAATCAGAATAATTGATGGCGATTGACGGTTTTTTGACCATGGTAATCTTTCTGGCGGCCTTGTTGGAACCCGTCAAATTATGATTTATGCCATACTGGGTGTAGCCGAATTGGATTAATGGCTGATTTTCCGACGGACAGGCAAACAGTTTATAAGGCACAATGGAACTGGGAATGCCAATGGAGTAAACGGTTAATTTGCCGCTTAATAAATATTGAAGCTGATCAAACCATTTTGTGGCGCCTAAATCCCCGTACACCATCCAGTCGTCGTAATTGTTGGAATACATCGCCGAAGCCAGGCCAAATTGTTTCATCTGGTTAATGCACGAGGTCTTTTTAGCCGTTTCCCGGGCTTTGCCCAGCGCCGGCAGCAGCATGCTGGCCAAAATTGCAATGATAGCAATCACAACCAGCAATTCAATGAGTGTGAATACTTTAATCCGGCAGTCGTTTTTTAAATCTGACCATTTCTGTTTCATAACGCTTCTCCTTTGTTTTATGGTGGTTTTGTCAAAGCCCAGCCCCTTTCTTCTTTAGGGCTTGAGCTCAATTAAAATTTTATTTGAACGGGAGCCACCGAAGAAATCGGTTCTCCCCCTATTTTATTGGATTTTGAATGTTGAAGATGTGAAGTTCCTCTGCCA
>CAIJKT010000618.1 GCA_903821255.1 uncultured Lentisphaeria bacterium
ATGGATATAATTGCCGGCAATGTTTTCCATGAAATGGAAATGAAATCAGCAATAATGACAGACCGTTTCGGAGCGACAAATGGACTTGACTTGTCTGTTGAGAAGTTTGGCAAGTGGGGCATGCCTCCGTTGAGAACGGAAAGAGAGTTTAAAATTTCGCTCAATAATCTATTAAAATACTGTCATTTTATACAAAGTCAGGATTGGCTTGAGAATCTAAGTTTGAGTGAAATAGTCAAACGCTACAGCTGGCAGCCATTATTCATAAGGTCTGCCGATATTGAAACGGCAGTAATAAACTCTTTAGACTCCCAGGCTCCGTATATTGGCGGTTTTTTCAGTCCCGCCGAAATTCTTGCGGCTGCATGCGAAGCTATTGCCAGCTATGACATATCAGGAACCATCCCGGAAAAAATAAAGAGGCGCAATGTACTGGGACCATTGGCCGCGCCTAATATGTTCCCGCAAGCAATTGAAGTAACCAACAAAGCTGCAAGGGAAATGGCAAAAAAAATACTCGCCCATATTAACACACATGGATGTCTTCCTCATAATATCAAGATCAACGGGTTGATTTTCGGGATTGGCAGCACTTTCCATGCTGTTTGTGAATTATGGCTTTCAATTTTCAGAAAAAAACAAATAGATAGAATAATACTAGTAAAGCCTGGCATCTCGCTTGATGAAAAATTTATGCGCTGGCTGCCATGGGGTGGACTAAAATATGAAACCTGGCCGGATAATATTCTCACCAAACCAGGACTCAATACTCATTACGCATTTCTTTATACGCGGCTTCAGTCATGGACATTAAAACCGGCGTATTTAAAGAATGAGCTGGAAAATGCAGGACTTGAGGTTGGGAAGCCATTCATCATTTAAGCGGCTTTTTCAATATACTAAACTAAAATGCTCATATAATTTAATTAATAATAACCGGAAATGAAAGAAAACACGATGCTGCCTTGCCAGACACAACAACTGCATTCAAATAAAAGTAACTCTGCCGGCGAAACGGGATGGCAGGGAATAAGATTCCAATTTTCAAAAGCAATTGGTCCGATGAACTGGAGTTCCGGTATTAAAATTTTGGCTTATCATGATCATCCAGATAAAAATTCCAGCTCCGGTCTTCCGTTATTCCTGAACCGTCATATTAATTTTGAGTCCCGGCTTCCGGAATATCCGGCGGTAACTCGTGACAGTTTAGGAATGGATGAAGATGAAGCTGGAGTTCATGTCTCAATAGCATCATTGCCCGGGGGGGAGCTTTATCAGGACAATGATAAGCGTACGGCTCACCAGCGGGATTGGGATTTTATCGTTAGTGAGCGTGACCGGGTGCTTAAAGAAAAAAATATTCTAAATTCAAAAGATACGCTGGCAAAATTGAGGGTATTAGGAGACTATATCCAATTCCGCAGGGAAGGAACACCTTTTTCTTCATTGCATCCGGTGGATTTTTTGTTACATTCAGCCCATTGTGTCGGTGCTTCAAACACAATGGTTGCTTTTGCCACAACAATGGGTTTAAAGGCACGCACCGTCAACAATTCGGTGCATTCTACCGCGGAGATTGAAGTTGATGGCAAATGGC
>CAIJKT010000619.1 GCA_903821255.1 uncultured Lentisphaeria bacterium
AACAAAACAAACGTTCCCCCGACCGCAGAATCTGAACTTGATGCCCAGAAGCAGGCTCTCGCCGAAGCTGAAGCAAAAGCGGTGCAAGCCCAGGCGGAGGCGGATGAGTTGAAAGCCAAAATTGCGGCAAAAGAGCAGCGTATTGTTGAACGCGAAGAAAGCGAAATCCGCTTCAATAACTATGTTGGATATGGTGTCCTGTCCGCTGGTGCCGGCATCGCCGCCGCTGGCGTGGCCGCCGTTATCTACGCGTTTAAGTCGTAGAAACTTTGCAGGTGATGAAAAGAGGAGGATCACATGATCTTCTTCTTTTTGCTCTATTCATATTTCGGATGCCATCATTATCCATTAATTCAAATCTTGTACCGAATAGTATGAACGGTAAAATGAAGCTTAAAAACCTTGACTTTACGGTACCTTGGGGTTTACATTGAAGAAAATAACCACCTCAACAGGGATATGTTACAGGGCTAAATTCAATGTCCCGTTACAGTGGGTTTGATTAATTTTAGTCATGGAAGGCCGGTGTCATACTCTCAATCTCGGTGCGCGGGATTTTCAATTTCGATGCAATCTCATGCCAATGGCTGACAATGCGCTTAATCGTCATGACGGTTTCCTGCGCCTGCGGCAGATTCACCCGGAATTGCGGTGCCACAGACAATGCCAGTTCAAAGTCCAGTGAATTATCATCTACGGAGATGTTCAATGACAAACCGCTGCCATGCGGGGTGGGGTTAATGTCATAGGCCGGAGAGAGTATCCAGCCTTGTTGGGTCAGCAGAAAACCATGATTCCGCAGATGGTCATCGGTATTGGAAATGGTGATACTGAAAACAATGCGTCGCCATAATTCCTCCAAATCCTCATTTGGCCTGGCTCCGTGCTGGATGATAAATTGCGCCAGATCAAGGTAACTGCATCCCATGACATGATTATCGCCATCAGTTCGCCCCAACAGCGTCATCGCCGAAGCAAAATGAATGCGTTTATCAGCTTCGCGGTCGAAGCGTTTAGTCAAAAACGTACTGCCATGCCTGGAGAATTGCTCAATTCGGCAGGCTGGTATTTTCACCCCGGCCTGCCTGGCTAATTCATGGGCGACCATCTCCCACGCGCCAGTATCAACCGAATCTGACCGACTGGGAAATTTGGCAATCCATAGATTGCCGTCATTATCCATGACATTGGCTTTAGGCCGTGCACCGCCCAGCGATGATCCAGGAGCCAGCAGTATGGCAAGCCATTTTTCGTGTTCGGTATCTGAAGGGGTTTCTTCCTCATAATGGCGGCAGGCCGCCTCCAGTTCGCGTAAGGAAGTCCAGGGCGGAGCAGGCAGCTCTGAATCATGGCTGACAAAATCGCCGGATTCATCCAGCTTGAAACGAAGGGCTCCCATCCTGGTCGCATCGTGTACTTCCAGCAGATAATCAGACTCCATTAATTGCCTGCCCCCCCGGCCTTCCCGGCGGGCCCTGATCGCTTCACGCCGCCGCATAAGCTGACGGCCCCAGCGGTCAGGCGAAGAATCCAGAAATATCCCGAAATTACTTTTGCCGGAATCAGCATACTGTCTGCCGGGATAAAATTGCAGATCCGGGTCCAGCATTCGCGCCGATCTTAATTTCAACCAGTCGGGAGCAAACTCAAAGGAAAAAATCTCTTTACCGCGAATTGACTGCGCATTCAAGTAACCCATTATAGCCGGAGCTTCCAACTCCGGCCAGTGGGCATAAACATAAATGTTTTTTGATGCGTTACTCATGCTTTGCCTTTCAGGGATGCTCGTTGCCGAACCGGCAATTTTAAGTCCTGAAGTTTCCGTCCTAGTTCATCATCGGCGGCAACCTTCAAAAGGTCTTTCTCCATGCCCAAAGTTACCAGAACCTGTACATAACTTCCCAGCGATACCGTAGGCGATCCTTTCTCAATCATGGTCAGCGTCGGACGGCTGATACCGGCACGTTCAGCCTGAAGTGACGAGGAGACATTGCGCCGGAGCCTGGCCAGCCGGATATTTTCGCCAAACGTTTCAAGTATTGATACGGTCTTTGGGAAAAGTGCTGTTTTATTTTGTCCCATAATAACCTCCGTTCAAATAATTAATGTTAACTAAAATTACTATTA
>CAIJKT010000620.1 GCA_903821255.1 uncultured Lentisphaeria bacterium
GCTGCGCTGCCTGAATGTTTTTTGCGCCATTACCGACGATCATCTGCTTACCGAGGCGGTCAAAAGAACCCGGACGTGCAGTTGCGATATTCTGCTCTGGATCTGGAAAAACCGCAAGACGCATTCCGATGAACTGAACCAGGAAGTGAATTTCATCAATACCGTGCTGGCTCTGAGCGTTGAAGACCTACCCAAGAACTGGACCAGTTCGCAGCGCGAACTCAGGCGGCATCTGCTCGATAAACCGGAATTCCAGAAAACGCTGATTGAAAATGCCTGCAATGATGTCGGCGTCATCACCTCCGCGCTGCAAAAAGCCTGTTTCTTTATGCCCGGCGAACAGCAGAGCCTGCTGGTGAAGCTGGCGCGCCATTCAAAAGAGATCAGAGACCATCTGGAAAACGGCGCGGGCCACAAGCTGCTGGCGGCGGAAAAACGCGAAACGCATCAGCCGGTACAGTACTCCGGCCCCACCATCACCTCTGTCCGCTCCCACAGCCAGATGCTGAAGGAACTCCATGACATCATCAATGTTCATATGCCCGAAAACCGCGAGTCGCTCAAGACCGCCCGCGCCCACGGCGATTTTCGCGAAAACGCGGAATTTGACGCGGCAAAAGAGCGGCGCAATTTCCTGAGCCGCCGCCGGTCGGAGATCGAAAGAGATATCCTCAACACCCAGCCGGTTGATTTTAGAAATGTTTCCCTTGACGGCAGCGTGATCATCGGCTCAACGGTCAAGGTTCAGCACGAAGCCGGCGGCGAAGAAATCTTTTATCTGGTGGGGGCATGGGACGGCAATCCGGAGCAAAACTGGATTTCGTACAAAACCAGGCTCGGCGAAGCGCTGCTGGGCAGAACCCCGGAAGAGAAAATTGTTCTGCCGAACGGCTCCAGTTGTGTTATAAAAGAAATCTCAGCACTGCCGGAAGAGATAGCGAAATCCCTCGCCGAAGGGTAATCTATGATTTTTTTCCCTGAGAGAAAAAACCGGAAAAAGTTTTCACACCGGATTCCGGCATGGGAAAAAGTATCCGGTTATTCCGGACGGAATATTGTGCATGCCGGCAAATATCTGGAAGTCGTAAAATATTCGCTTCCGGCATCCGGTCCGGAGATGACAGGGAAGAAAATTGTCTTTTTCTCCGATCTGCACTGGACGGGGGGGACCGGCCGCGAAAAAAAAATTCTCGGCGAGGCCGGAAAACTTATAACCGCTTTTAAGCCGGATGTCATTATTTCCGGCGGCGACCTGATCTCCTATGCGTCGCACATTAAACCCGGAATAGACGCACTGAAATCACTGCCGGCGGCGGAATCCAGAATTGCCGTCATCGGCAACTGGGAGCGGTACAAGAAATGGATTCCGGATTCACGCTGGAAAGAGTATTATGCCGAAGGCGGCTACAATCTGCTGATCAACCAGACATTTTCCGCCGGGCCGTTCTGTTTTTACGGAATTGATGACATCAAATCCGGCAGACCGGAAATCAATGCCGGCTTCACCGGAAAGTACAATGTGCTGCTGGCGCACAGCCCGGATACGGCGGTCTTTGCCGGGCGCGGCGACGTCCTGAAAAAGATTGATTTAATCTTGTGCGGCCATACTCACGCCGGCCAGATCCGGCTGCCTGTTGTCGGCGCCCTGACCGCATCTTCCAGATATCGCCTCAAATTTGATTACGGCCATTTTCTTCACAGCAAAGCCGGGACCCGCATGGTGGTCTCTTCCGGGATTGGAATGTCCTGTGTGCCGTTTCGTCTTTTATGCCGTCCGGAAATTGTTTTCATCGAATTTGTTAATGCAATTTAGTTGCATCTTTATTGCAAAAAACATTTGCTAATTTCATTGAAAGTATTAGATTAAAGCGGTTAAATTATTTTTACTAAGCTTTAATATTGAGGAGGTTTCATATATGAAGCACGAACAGAGACTCGCGGATTTAAGAAGATATTTCAAAGCCAGCAACAAGCGTTATTCGATTGAACGCGAACACCTGCTGGAAATAATCGCCGACATGGACGGACAGTTTTCGATAGTGGACCTCTTCAGGAAAGCCCGCAGTAAAGGGTTCATTCATGCGGCGTCAACACTTTATCGCAATATTTTCGCATTCATTGATGCCGGATTTATTAATGAAATCAA
>CAIJKT010000621.1 GCA_903821255.1 uncultured Lentisphaeria bacterium
CAGCGGCTTCAATAACATCCAGGGATTTGCCATTGACATGACTGATCATAGCCGCCGCCATGGAAGCGGCAACGCCGATCTCGCCCTGACAGCCGACTTCCGCGCCGGAAATACTGGCATTATGCCGGGCGATAAAAGCCACGGCGGCGGCAACCATCAGGCCTTCGCGCAGAAGTTTCCGCGATACTTCATGATAATTTTTCAAGAAATAAATGATCCCCGGAATAACGCCGGCGGAACCGGACGTGGGCGCGGTAATAATCTTGTGACCGGCGGCATTTTCCTCCGACACCGCCATCGAGAAAGCGTTCAACAACGCCAGAAAGCGGTCAACATCCTGATGCATGTGCGAGGCGCGCTTATAAAACGCCGCCGCTTTCCGTTGTAAACCAATGGGGCCGGGCAGAATGCCTTCAGTATGAATGCCGCGCTTAACGGAATCTTCCATGACTGCGATCAAATTGTCAAGCTTCGCATTTATCTCATCCGCGGGCAAACCGCTGACCGCAGACTCGTTTTTCATCAACAGTTCGACCAGCGGAATATTATATTTTCGCACCAGCCGGATCAGTCCGGACATATTTTTATAGCGGAATACGGGAATGCCGGTTTCCGGCAGCGCTTCCCCTTCACAGCGGATAAATCCGCCGCCGATGGAATAATATATCTTTCCAAGCATGACCTTACGGCCGGCTTTAAGTTTGATGATAAGCGTATTCTGGTAAGGGAATCCATGCTCCTTCCCGTCAAAAATTATATTTTCCCGGCGGAAAATTATTTTATGTCTGCCTAAGGCGATCTTGTAAGTTTTTCTGGAATCAGCCAGCAGTCCAAGCAGTAAATCCGTATCACATGTTTCCGGTTTCTGCCCCAGCAGGCCGGCCAGCACGGCTTTATCGGTGCCGTGTCCTTTGCCGGTGGATGCCAGGGAGCCGTAGAGCGTAACCTCAATTTTGTCGGCTTTGCTCAATTCGGCAGCCGGGATTTGTAAAACGCAGGCGATAAAATGACTGGCGGCTTTCATCGGGCCGATGGTATGGGAACTGGAAGGGCCGGGGCCGATCTTGAAGATATCAAAAAAAGATGTATTTATTCCATTATCCATGTAGCGCCTACCCTTTCCACAGATGGTCAGTCAGAATCTTTACGCCGATGAGAATAATAACCAGTCCGCCGGCAAATTCAAATTTTCTTTCAAAGAGATGTCCGAACAAGCCGCCGATATAAACACCGGCGACGGAGGCGATGAATGTCACTATTCCCATCATCGACACCGAAAGCAGGAGCGGAACATTGACGAACGAGAATGTCACTCCCACCGCCAGCGCGTCAATACTGGTAGCCACCGCCATGATAAACAGTATTTTTAAATTGAACGGGTCCGCCGGCTCTTCATCCTCTTCTTTTTTCCCGCAAGCCTCATAAATCATCTTGCCGCCGACTAAAGCAAGCAGCGTAAAAGCCGCCCAGTGGTCGAACGATTCGATGAATTGCTTGCAGGCGTTGCCGCCGCACCAGCCGATCAGCGGCATCAGCACCTGAAAACCGCCGAAAAACGCGCCGGCCAGCAATGCCTGGCGAAATTTAATCTTTTTCACCACTACGCCGGCTGAAACCGATACGGCAAAAGCATCCATGGCGACGCCGAACGAGACCAGCAGGATTTCCAGAAATGACATACTTACAGTCTTATGTTATTGATTATCGAACAAAAGCGCCAGAATAGCTTTCTGGACATGAAGCCGGTTTTCCGCCTGGTCAAAAACGATTGAGCGATGAGAATCCATCACTTCATCAGTGATTTCCATGCCGCGGTGAGCAGGCAGGCAGTGCAGAATCCTCACGTCAGCGGAAGCCGCCTCCACCAGTTCGGTGTTGACTTGATAAGGCTGCAGCAGTTTGATTCTGCTTTCAGCTTCTTTTTCAAAACCCATGCTGACCCAGACATCAGTATAAATGTAATCAGCGTTTTCGACCGCCTTCAACGGGTCTTTCTCCCATACAGCGGTGCCGTCGCCGATATTGGCATCCAGCAAAGCCTGCGCGGGATTAAAGCCTTCCGGGGCGGCAATCACCAGATTAACCCCGGTCATCTTGCAGGCGGTGATCAGTGAATTAGCGACATTGCTTCTGCCGTCGCCGCAAAATACCAGTTTAACGCCTTCCAGTTTCTCACTGTATTCATAAACAGTGAACAGGTCGGCGAGTATCTGGCACGGATGATATTCGTTGGTCAAGGCGTTGATAACCGGAATCGTCGCGTATTTAGCCAGCTCCACGATCTCGGCCTGATGATAGGTCCGGATTACAATGGCATGGAGATAGCGACTCAATACCCGGGCGGTATCGGCAATAGATTCTCCGCGCTCCATCTGCAATTTGCCCTGATCGAGATAGAGCGGCGATCCGCCAAGTTCCCGGATTCCCACCTCGAAAGATACCCGGGTACGGGTCGAGGACTTGGCGAAAATCATCCCGACGCTTTTTCCTTGCAGCGGGAAATAACCGGAACAATCCCGTTCGCGCTTAAGCCTGGCGGAAAGTTCAAATATCCTGTAAAGTTCTTCACATGAAACGTCTTCTACTGTTAAAAGATTCCGAAACATTTTTCACTCCACTGAATTTAAATGATTACCTCAGTTTCAGCTTCCAACCGCGGCAAAACTCTTGTCCATAATCGCTATTGCCTGGTCAATCTCTTCTTTGGATACGGTCAAAGGCGGCAGCAGCCGCAATACATTTTCGCCGCAGGAAAGGGTAATAAGGCCGTTGTTCATCATTTCCGCCATCAATCCGGCAACTTCACAATCCATAACAACGCCGATCATCAGCCCCTTGCCCCTTACTTCCTTCATAAACTTGTATTTCTTAGCAAGCTCAAGCAGTTTTTCCTGTAAATATGCGCCTTGTTTGACGCAATTCTCAAGCACTTTTTCTTTGCTGATC
Organism: uncultured Lentisphaeria bacterium; assembly: GCA_903821255.1. The sequence continues at coordinate 2,947 of CAIJKT010000621.1, forward strand.
GTATCCAGCACGGCACATCCGGCGGCACAGGCCAGCGGAGTTCCGCCGAAAGTGCTGGCATGGGTTCCGGGAGTAAGCACTTGCGCAAATTCCTGTTTCGCCATAAACGCCGCCAGGGGGAAGCCGTTGCCCAGCGCTTTCGCCATGGACAGCGCATCCGGCTCGATGCCGTATCCCTGAAACGCGTAAAACGTACCGGTCCGGCCAACGCCGCACTGCACTTCGTCAAACATCAGCATAATGCCTTTTTCGGTGCAGAGTTTCCGGACGGCTTTAAGGTAAACCGGATCGGCGGGCATTATGCCGCCTTCGCCTTGAACCGGCTCCAGCAGGACTGCCGCAGTTTTGTCGGTGATCGCGGCTTCCAGCGCCTTGATGTCATTGAACGGCACCTGAATAAAGCCGGGGGTATCCGGGGCAAAACCTTTCCGGTACTTGCTCCGTCCGGTGGCCGCCAGCGTTGCCAGCGTCCGTCCATGGAATGAATCTATCATTGAAATCACTTCATACCTGCCCTTTTCCGAACCCCATTTTCTGGCCAGCTTGATCAGTCCTTCATTGGCTTCGGCCCCGCTGTTGGCAAACAATACCACCCCGATAAAACCGGCTATGACCAGATTTTCTCCAAGCATCGGTTGGAGTTCAGTCCTATAAAG